>JBHJIP010000200.1:0-10077 GCA_050043365.1 Leptolyngbyaceae cyanobacterium | reverse complement strand
TGGTGTCGACGGCTCAATGTTGATTATGAGCGCTTACCTGAATCCTCTGAAGCACTCATCTACATCGCCATGATCCGTGTCATGTTACGCAGGTTAGCGTGACGATTTAGACGCTCTACGTGTTTCCAAATATCCTCTGACCCGTAGCAGGATTCACAGCCACAATATTTGAGGCCTGAGTTTCGATCACTGTTTGATTGTCAACAATGATCACCGGGTTGCGAGTCACTGGTTCTGCAGCCCTGGCCCAGAGCGACGTCTCTGGGTCAACGGCGGCTGCATCTGGGGGGTGAGTTGGCCCGCCTACAATTGCATTCACTGAGAAAAAGACATGGGTGCCAAACAAGCCATCATGTTGAATCCCTAGGCCAAAGCGAAGGTTCTCTTGCAGACGATAGTCAAGTCGCATCCGCACGCCTAGGCTATCGTCTGACTCATTGCCACCGTAGTAGTAAAGCCCTGGATGGACCCAAAGATTGCCCCAATCCTCAGAAAACTCAGCTAGGCGAAAACCTCCTTCTAAATCCACCCCATTTAATGCGGCTTCAACCTGGTTAAACTGGCCCACGTCAAAAAATAGCTGATTTCCTTGGAACCGGGGATTAAGCCCTACGCTGCCACCGCTAGCAACCGGATTGCGCTTGTCGCCAATGGGTAAGTAAGCATTAAAGTGAACATCCCAGGTTTCACCAAAGGCTTCTAACCCTGCCGTGAGCTGAGTAAAGTCACTGCGACCCGTATTGCGAAAATCGACGCCAGCATAGCCGCCAAATAAAGTGTTGCCTGAGAGAAATCGATAGCCCGCCAGCAAACTGCCCCCCAGGTTGGCACTATTGTCGAGGCTAACTCGGGGCACCAGATAAACCAAGCTGTTGCCAGGGGTTTGGATAACGGGGATAAAGCCTTCGAAACCCGTCAAGCCTCGGTCAAATCCGCCGTTGGCACTGTTATAGTTAATTGTCCAACGAGGCGTGATACGCAGATCAGCCGCTGAGGTTGAGGGCTGAATCGGCGGTTGAGGTTCCTCAGGTTCAAGGGTTTGCGCCGAGGCCGCAGTTTGGGACATCACGGCTGCCAGCACAGAACTCATTAAGCAAAAGCAGCGCACTGCTGAACAGGGAACCCTCGTGACTTTCAGGCGTTTCTTATCGTCTGACTGCGCAGCATTGTAGGCTTGAAAATTAGCACTTGACATCGCTAGATTACCCTGAACAATTGAGGCTTAGAGTGCTCCAGCTAATTACTTATCCCAACCCCCGTCAAGGATGGATTCGTCTGTTTAGACAACACCCGTTCGGCATAGCGAAAGCCGGGATGCTTTTTTAGATGGAAGACTCTTAGGTCTTTTGAAAACACACATTACTACAGACAAAACAATCATGAAGGGGCTGTGCTCCGCTCTGGCCTGGGGGAGACAAGTCGGTTAACCCAAGGTTTCCGAGGTATGTTACGAGGGACGATAGCCACTTACTTCGACTGCCACATTGAGACCGTTCGCAGCGTGGTCAAACGCTGGCAAAAGCACGGCTTGGTAGGAACGGGCGCTGTCAACTCGCCCAGCAAGACTTTCACTTGTAATTGATGACGGCCCTAAGCCGTGATTGTGCCGGTCAAGGGAGAACTGGCGCTGGCGTAAGATTTCACCGGGATGCGTCCGGCGCTGTAGGCCAATCGTCCTGCCTCCGTGGCTAGCCCCATGGCTCGTCCCATGGCCACTGGGTCTGTAGCTTGGGCGATCGCCGTGTTGACTAACAACGCATCCGCCCCCAACTCCATGGCCTGGGCAGCTTCGCTGGGGCTACCAATGCCCGCATCGACCACCACTGGTATCGAGGCATTCTCCACAATGATCTGAATGTTGGCCTGGTTGCGAATGCCCTGCCCGGAGCCAATCGGGGAGCCTAAGGGCATGACGGTGGCGCAACCTGCTTCTTCTAGGCGCTTGGCCAGTAGCGGGTCGGCATTGATGTAGGGCAGCACCGCAAACCCTTCTTTGACCAACTGCTCTGCTGCTTTGAGGGTATCGATCGGGTCCGGCAATAGATACTTGCTGTCGGGAATCACTTCCAGCTTTACAAAGTTGTTGTCTTCCTGGCCGAGCAGCTTGGCCATCTCCCGTCCCAAACGGGCCACCCGCACCGCTTCTTCAGCGGTTTTGCAACCAGCGGTGTTGGGCAACATCCATAGCTTTTGCCAATCTAGGGCTTCCGCCAGCCCTTCATGGCCCGGGGCATTGGTTTGTACCCGTCGCACCGCCACCGTGACAATTTCGCAGCCGCTGGCGGCGATCGCCTGGTTCATCACCGTCAGGTCTGAATATTTGCCGCTACCGGTCATCAAGCGCGATCGAAAGGTGCGACCGGCAATGGTGAGGGGCGCAGTCGTCAGGGATTCACTCGGTGCGGGGCGATCTAAAAGTTGCATCGGTTGACGGGAAATTGCAGGTAAACAGGGAGATTGATGGAAACGCTCCCAGGAAAATGCCGCTAGGAGCGGGTCAGAGTGACCCAAAATATGGTTGGCAATCAGCTCTGCCGTGATCGGCATCAGCAAAATACCATTGCGATAATGGCCCGTGGCCAGGGTGAGGTTGTCTGCCGGACCTGGCCCTAAAATGGGTGCCTCATCGGGGGTGCCGGGGCGAAACCCCCACCAACATTCTTGAACGGGAAAGTTCTTGAGCACAGGATAGAGGCGGCTGGCCTCGGCAAAGAGATGGGTTAACCCCACCGGAGTATTGCCGGGGGTAAAGCCCACCTGCTCGGCGGTTGCCCCAATCACGATGCGGCCATTTTGACGGGGCACGATGTAAATGCCGGGACCATAGAGCACCCGCCTCAGGGGCTGGGGGTGCTCATGACCTGGCGGCACCTGCACTGCCGCCATCTGTCCCTTAACCGGAGCAATGGGAATCGGCAATAGGTCATTGGCCCAGGCTCCAGTCGCCAGAACATATTGATCGGCGCGGAACGGCCCCGCCGTGGTGTAAACCTGCTGAACTTGGTTGCCCTGCCGCTGGAACCCTTGAACGGTGACGCCTTCTTTTAATTCAACACCTGCTTCTTGGGCAGCGAGACGAAGGGTTTGGGCCAAGGCCCGATTATCAACCTGCCCTTCATTGTCATACCACCAGGCTCCGGCAATGGCGTCACTCAGACCGGGTTGGTAGTGATGAACGGTAGCAGCATCCAGCCAGGTTCCCGCTTGGGAATTTGGGTTTGCCGGGGGCGCATATTGGGGGGCCAAGATGCCGCTGGGCCAATAGCCGATAGGTTGCCCCGTCAGGGCTTCAAGCTTTTGGGACCAGTCCCCATAAAGGGAGAGGCTGCGCCGACACAGGGTCTCATAATCACCTGGGGGAATCGCTTCGGCCCCTGGGGCCAACATGCCTGCAGCCATATGGCTGGCCGCTTCAGCAAAGTCGCGGCTCAGCACCGTTACGGCGACCCCTTGCTGCCGCAATCGCAAAGCGACGCCCAAGCCAATGACGCCGCCCCCGACAATTAGGGCATCTGGTGTATGAGCCATAGCGCTGTCTGACCCCATTTACCATAGGGCTGGAATTGGATCCTGGGCCGGTTGGGAAGCCCCAGTTGCGCCCGTTGCCGTCCCATCGGTTGCCCCGGCTGTATCCGTTGCCCCCGTATCGGTAGTGGCATCGGTCGTTGTTTGATTGGGTGTGGTGGGTGTCGTATTGACGTTAGCCGGTACGCCATCTGGGCTGATCTGACGCTGCACGTTATTCCCAGCTTCCTCAAGGGTGGAGGTATTGGAGGCCGAGGCGGGGTTGGCGGAAATTGCTTCGCGAGAAGCGCGGGTGCCTTGATCGAGACGACTCATCAAACCTTCACTCGAACCCACCCCAAATAGAGTCGCTAAGGTCGCAAAGATCAGCAAACCACCCAGCAAATATCGACTCACTACAACCCCCAGGCGATCGCCGCCCTCAAACGGCAATGTTTCCTATGATAATGGGCTTCCAAAAAAACAGATCCCTTACCCAATGGGCGATTTGACTGGTTGAGCGCCTTGCCCCCAAAAACCGTCGTATTTAGTGACTTGAATGTCGCCTAAAACTTGGGTTTGGCAGGCTAAACGCAGGTCCCGTTGGGGATCATGGGGTGGCAGCGATCGCCGCGCCCGATCCCGCCAATTTACCCCTGAAACCGCACCCTGAATTTGGACAGCACAGGTGCCGCAGGTGCCCAGTCCTCGGCAGTTAATGATTTGAGCTCCGCCGTTGTGAACCGTGCGTTGGTGCTGCAAAATTACCTGCCGCAAGTTAGCCCCCACCGCACAGGTAAAGGTTTGCCCTTGAAAGGTGACGGTTGCGATCTCAGATTTAGCCATGGCGATGCTTGTGACGATGATGAACCAGCTCAATCGCCAGTTGAATGGCCGCAACCATACTGTCCGCCTGGGCAATTCCTTTGCCAGCAATATCAAAGGCGGTGCCATGGTCAGGGGAGGTGCGCACAAACGGCAGCCCCAGGGTGAAGTTGACGGCGCGATCAAAGGCCATCAGCTTAACGGGGATCAGGCCCTGGTCATGGTATAGGGCTAAATAAGCGTCGTAGGGGCTGGCCTGAGGATCGCGGTACCAGGCTTGACCGGCCCCCACCCACAACGTATCTGGGGGAACGGGGCCGTCCAAAGTGATATTGGTATAGCGCGATCGCTGCTGCTCCAGCCAGGGAATTAACCAGTCCTGCTCTTCTCGGCCCAGCTTTCCGGCTTCCCCACTGTGAGGATTTAGCCCAGCAACGGCAATGCGAGGTTGAGCGACGCCAAACTCTTGGGCCAATCCCGCCACCAAGATATCGAGCTTTTGGCTCATCAGGGCTGGAGAAAGCTGCTCTGGCACCGATCTGAGGGGGATATGAGTGGTTGCCAATAAGGTACGCAAGGGCCAGTTCGTATGGGGCGATCGGGCGGCAAAGGCCATGGCAAAATCACTCACCCCAGCCCCCTCTGCCAAGACTTCGGTCTGACCAGGGTAATCGTGGCCCGCCTGGTGCCAAACGGCCTTGGCAATAGGGGCGGTAACAATGGCGTCATACTCCCCTGCCACTGCACCGGCGATCGCCCGTTGTAGCCACATAAAGCTGGCGTGGCCTGTCTCTGGCGTGGGTTTTCCAGGGCAAACGGTACGATAGCCAGGGATCGCTACAGGCTGCAGAGCTAGATCGGGCTGAGCCGTAGATTCCAACACAGACTCACGCGTCTGATTAAATAGGACAGAATCACCAATCACCGTAATGTTTGCAGCTCGCCTCAAGTCAGGACCAGCTAGAGCCTTTGCCACCACCTCCGGGCCGATCCCAGCCGGATCGCCCAATGTGACAGCAATTTTGGGCGGGGTCTGAGACGACATTCCCCGTAGAGGCTGAGTGGGCATCGGGATTTCCATAGGCAAAAGACAGACCTGGTCTAGAATAAAAAAACTTCCTTAAGCATGTTTGCATTGTCAGTGCCTTGCCGAGGAATCGATACTAATGACGGCAAGAGCATTGCTTAGGCAGTCAAAATTTTATCGTTACGATAATTCTTAAGACGACTTAGACATTTAGGAACCAGAAACATCATGGGCCGCGTAGGGGTTTTGCTGCTGAACTTGGGGGGACCTGAGCAACTTGAGGATGTTCGTCCCTTTTTGTTTAACCTGTTTTCGGATCCAGAGATTATCCGTTTGCCGGTGTCCTGGTTGCAGAAGCCCTTGGCTTGGTTGATTTCGACCAGCCGTGCCAAGCGCTCCCAAGATAATTACAGCCAAATTGGCGGTGGGTCTCCCCTGCGACGCATTACCGAAGAGCAAGGCCATGCTCTGCAAGAAAGCCTGGAGCGCAAAGACCATCCCGCCCAAATCTACATTGGGATGCGCTATTGGTATCCCTTTACTGAAGAAGCGATCGCCCGCATCAAGCGCGATCAAATTGATGAGTTGGTCGTGCTTCCCCTCTATCCCCAGTTTTCGATTAGCACCAGCGGCTCCAGCTTCCGCCTACTCGAAAAGCTCTGGGAGGAGGATCCCCAGCTTGCCAAGATTCGCTACACCTTGATCCCCTCTTGGTATGCGCGACCAGGTTACGTCAAAGCCATGGCGGACCTGATCACTAAGGAGCTGGATCAACTTCCCGATCCCAGCAAGGGCCATATCTTCTTCAGTGCCCATGGTGTCCCTGTCAGCTATGTGGAAGAGGCCGGTGACCCTTACCAGCGCGAAATGGAGCACTGTGTTGAGCTGATTGTGAAGGCGGTTAATCGCCCCAACGCCCATACCCTCGCCTATCAAAGCCGGGTGGGTCCGGTGGAATGGCTACAGCCCTACACCGAAGACGCGATCGAAGAACTCGCAGAAAAGGGCGTCGAGTCTCTCGTCGTGGTTCCGATTAGCTTTGTCTCCGAGCATATCGAGACCCTCCAAGAAATTGACATGGAGTATCGGGAAATTTCGGATGAGGCGGGTATTCCTACCTTCCGGCGGGTTCCGGCCCTCAATACGCATCCCATCTTTGTGGATGATATGGCGGACATGGTGACTGAGGCCTTATCATCCCCTCCTTGCCTGTTTTCGGATGTGGTACAGCCCGAGAAGAAATTCAAGATGTACCCCCAAGAGCGCTCAGCTTGGGGATTAACCCCCTTTGCCGAAGTGTGGAATGGACGCCTCGCCATGGTGGGATTAATGGCACTGCTGGTTGAGCTGATTAGTGGCCACGGTCCCCTGCACCTGGCAGGTTTGCTGTAGGAATTGAAAGCTGGGGTTTAAGGGCTAGCATCGCCGCCAATCCCGAAGCGGTAGCGAAGGCTGTATCCCACTGTGACCAAGAGGGCGATCGCAGCGGCCCCGATTCCGATGGGGCTAGGTACCCAGAAATCGGCCTCAATTGGGTTGACCTGCCCTGGGTATAGGGGCCAATAGGCCGATTTGCCGCCAGTCTCTGCCCCGTCCGCCTTAACGGAATTGATGCCCCAAGGGGTGGTCAAATTCACCTGCCCGGTCAAGACCTCGACCTGTTCCAACACCGGTGTACCCAGCCTCTTGCCCGTGGGAACTGCCGTCAAATCAAAGGTCACTGCTAAGTGATTGCGAATTGCGAATATCCAATTACCTTGGGCCAGTTTCAGCGTTGCTGATACCGTTTCACCCCCAGGTAAAACCAGGCCGCTGTCACCCTCAGCAAACAACTGATTAAAGCGTTGCTCTAACTCTGCCCCATTATTGAAAGGCACCGTCGCCGTTGCTGTCGTGCCGTCTGCCCATTTCACAGTCCCGCCTACAGTCTGGACTCGCTCAGCCAATGCTGACTGCCAAGCCACAAACTGCTGGGGAGGCGCTGTCCCAGCCCAATGAAACTGTTGAACCATCTGGCCGTGGGTTTGGCTATCAAACTGGATGTCGAGGTCGTACTCAACACACCCAGTTAACAGCAACAGGGTAAGCAATAATACTGTCTGGGCCAACCGCACAAAAACCATGGTAAAACGCCATTCGGTCAGAGGCATTATCGAGTAATTCAGCTAGGCAGGCAATGGCAGACAAGGCGTCAGCTTTGACTGCAATCCTTTACGCGGGTGAAAATACCCGTCAGCGATGAATATTGGCTGGGTTAACCTGGCAATGTTGGCCGAAGGGAAACCGTTAGGCAACCGGCTGCGAAAGGGCAGCAGCTTTGTTGGCCGTATGCTCCCCTTGATGAAGGGGGACTCTGATGTGAAAAGTTGTTCCTTGTCCCGGCATAGACTCACAGTTCAAGCTGCCCCGATGACGATCAACCACAATCTGATAACTGATAGACATGCCTAGGCCGGTGCCTTTGCCGACGGGCTTAGTGGTAAAGAAGGGATCAAACAAACGGGCCTTAACCTCTGGAGGCATGCCATTCCCATTGTCTTGAATATCAATACAAACATCATGGTCTGTACAACCCGTGGTAATGGTCAATGTCCGCTGATGCTGCTGGGATAGCGGGGTTTCCTCAAGGGCGTCGATCGCGTTACTCAAGACATTCATAAACACCTGATTCAGCGGCCCAGCGTAGCACTCAACCAGCGGTAAGTCGCCATAGTTCCGCACCACTTGAATGGGCGGTTTATGCAAATTCCCGTTCAAGCGGCTGTTTAAAATCATCAGAGTACTATCCATGCCCTGGTGGAGATCAACCGCCTTAATGTCGGATTCATCTAAGCGCGAAAAATTTCGCAGCGACTGCACAATTGCCCGGATACGCTCAGCCCCGAGCCGCATGGACCCCAGTACTTTAGGGAAATCCTGAATCACAAAATCCAGATCAATATCTTCTGGGTCTTCATCTTCTTCCGTGTCCTCTAACAGACTCACCTCTAGAGGGTAACTTTGCTGTTCAGCCAATGTAATCAGAGCATCAGCATAGTTTTCAGCGTAATTAATGTTGCAGGCGATAAAACTGACGGGATTATTGATTTCGTGGGCAACACCCGCGACCAGTTGCCCCAGACTCGACATTTTTTCACTCTGAATCAGTTGAGTTTGGGTGCTTTTCAGCTCATCTAAGGCTGTTTCTAACTGTTGAATAAACCGCTCAGTATCATTGGCCATGGTCTGCATCGTGGAGGCTAGCAAACCAATCTCATCGTTGCTCTGGATGGAGGGCGGGGCTGAAAACTGTCGCTTGGATAGGTTTTGAGCATATTCTGTGAGCCGATTAAGGGGATGGGAAATGCGCTGCACCATCACATAGGTGGCCACCACACTCAGAATCAAAAGACCCAACATGATCCAAAGGTGAATCGAGGCGGCCGCCCGAATCTGCTGAATCATGCGGATTTGATCCATGCCCACATAGACATACCCCAAGTCACCGCCCTGAATGGGAAACGAGAGGTTAATCACGTAGCCCACCTGATCAACCGTCATATATTCGACATCAACTCGACCATTGCCATCCTCAAAATTAGGGGAATGGGTAAACCGGTTGGGGTGATGCGGATTGCTCGGTGCCGCAGCGGCTCGTTCACGCGGGTTAAAGTTAGGGCGTTGAAAGCTCTCAGGAATTTTTGCCTCAAAGGTGTGAGCCAGAAGTTCCCCCTCTGGAGAAGCCACAAAGACGTAGGCAACCCCCTGTAAGTTTTTAAACTCATCCAAGAGTTGGTTCAGGAGTATTGAGGGCTGTTTGTTGATGAGGGATTGGCGGCTGACGCCAGCTACGCCGCGGGCGATCGCGCTACCGCGACTCGCATATTCTCCTGCCAGGTACCACCGCAAGCTATAGGCAGAGGCCAACGACAAACTGCCCACGACCAGACCAAATAATAAAGTTTGTCCGAGGAGCGTTTTTCTAAACAGAGAGGAAAGCTTCATAGGGGTAATGCACTACCAACCAAAGGGGAGATTGCACTGCACCAACGGCAGTGTTGATGGTTTACAGAGCGGCAGCGCACCCAGGGCAAGTCGCCACTTGGATCCACCGCAGTATGCCCAATGTTTCTCGCTTGCCTGTCGAGTTCCGGGTTGTCAGCAATAATTTCCGCAGGATTGCGGAGTCTTCATCGTTCTATTAAGACCTTATTCAGGTCTTTTCCATCCCTAGGACTCACCATTGGCATAATCGACCAACTGCAAAAGCTGGGTGCGCAGATGTCCAAGCCCTAGACGTGCCTGGGCTGAAATGAATAAGGCGTTGGGAAACTCGTCTTGGGCGATCGCCAGGGTGTCGCTCTCGGCCTGATCTAACTTGTTAAACACCAGCAAAATCGGCCCTGGTGTAATCGGCATCTCAGACAAAATTGTCATGACCGCTCGAATTTGCTGCCGCCAAGCTGGATGGGATAAATCCACCACGTGCAGTAGGGCATCTGCTTCTGTCACCTCTTCTAATGTGGCCCTGAAGGCATCCACAAGGGACGGCGGCAAGTCACGAATAAAGCCCACCGTATCGGTCAAAACCAAGGTCCGCATGGCCTGGGTCTCGGGATCGGCAATGGTCAGACGCCGGGTAGTGGGGTCTAGGGTGGCGAACAGCTGATCGGCTGCATATACCTCTGACTGGGTGAGGGCATTGACGAGGGTTGATTTGCCCGCATTGGTGTAGCCCACCA
>JBHJIP010000199.1:0-21799 GCA_050043365.1 Leptolyngbyaceae cyanobacterium | reverse complement strand
GGTGTCGACGGCTCAATGTTGATTATGAGCGCTTACCTGAATCCTCTGAAGCACTCATCTACATCGCCATGATCCGTGTCATGTTACGCAGGTTAGCGTGACGATTTAGACGCTCTACGTGTTTCCAAATATCCTCTGAGGCGTTCAGGAAACTTTTCAAAAACAACGGACCACATTAACCGCAGGATAGAAGCGTTCATTTGGAACCACGGGATAGAGAGAAAACTGTATCCCCATTTAGCCTTAACCGACCCATAGCGCTGGTGGGTTGTTGCACTTATCGATAAATCTTGACCCTGAAATACCCTTTGCCCAGATGAATTAGGGGCTGTCATTAATGAATCTAAGAATCCTTGTCGTGCAACGATTTCAGCTCCTAGCAATATTATAGAGACGGGCGCGGTAATGCTTACTCAGTCAGGCTTTCACCCGTAATTGATGACGCGCCCTAGGTAAGCTTGCGCGCCGCTGTTCGCAGCAACAGGCCATGCGCTTTGGCGCTCTCAATGGTGGATGACCGACAGCAGACAACGGCCCCATCAAGATTTCAGCCGTTCTGCTGACTGACTTCGGTATTATTCAAAGGCTTACCCCATTTTCAAACAGCCTCTCAAAGTGATTAACCCTGATTGAGCTGAAATAAAAGCTGCGCCGCCCCCTTCACCTGTTGGTGAGGGTTGACCTCGGGCAGGCTGGGCAAGGATACAACCGTTTGCTCGGGAAATCGGCGTGCTAAGGCTGATGAAGTCTCTAACTTTGTGCCTAAGAGATAGCGGTTGTGGATGATGTAATTTTGAGCGACACCGCGCTCAGCCAAAGTGGTAGTGAGCCGTTGGGCTTCGGCCAAAACTGCCGATTGATTTTGTACCACCCCAATAAACTCGGTATGGCTGGCATCGGTTAATCGCTTTTGGGTGGCCATCACCCGCTTTCGCAACTGACGCAGCCGACCGATCAGCTCGACCCGACCCACCACATCTTGATATTTAATCCAGAGTTTAAAAATCCAGCTCAGCCAGTCCCCTAAGGCCACCGGCATCTCCAAAAACTGCAGGAGATGTCCCGTAGGTGCAGTGTCTAACACAATCAACGTCTCACTGTCCTGCTCTAACAGATCCATCACCGCAATTAGAGACAGCATTTCATCAATGCCGGGTAGGGCTTGGGTGACAATTTGCCGCCAGCCTTCAGGACCGTAAGCGATTTGCAGGATATCATCACTCGCGTCGCCCGCCATCATTTCAGCCAGCTCCCAGAGGTAGTCTTCACGAAATTGGTCCAACACCTGCTCTGCATTTACTTCCTGGGCGCGGAGATTTTCCCTGAGGACAACAGGTTCGTGGCCTAGGGTGGTTTCAAATGCATCTCCTAGGGAGTGGGCTGGGTCAATGGAAATAACTCGAATTTGAGCCTCCGGATGGTGTTGGGCAAGCCCTGAGGCGATCGCCGCTGAAACGGTGGTTTTGCCCACGCCCCCTTTACCCCCAATAATTAAGAGACGTTTTCCCTCGGCCACAAAGTCAGGACACCCTGGTGGAACCGGTTGGGGCCAAATTATTGGGTTTTCGATTTCTGACACTGCGTTGGACTGTTGGGCGGAGGCTAGCGTGAGCTGCTCAATCAAGCTGATTAGGGCCGGAGTGCCTACGGGTTCAGTTTTCCATAGTGGGAGTTCGAAGACGGGTTTGTCTGGCACCAGATCTTTAAAGGCAATGAGCTGGGTGGTTTGGGCTGGGCTATGGGTGAGACGATTGACGACCAGCCCCCCCAAGGGAATCTGAAGTTGCCCCAGAGCAGTGAGAAAGCGCTCAGTTTCTCTGACGCTGAGGGGTTCCGCTAGAGCCACGATCCAGCAGGCGGTACTCGGGCTAGACGTTTGCTCTGAAGCGTCAACAACTTTTCCCTGGAGTTGGGCGCGACCTGCGGCTAAATCTGCCGCCATCGTGCTTAAAAATTCGTCTGCCTGGTCAGGGGTATATTGGCCTGAGAGGGTTTTGACGAGGTACTGATGCTTGTCTTGAAAGGTCTGTAGGGCACTGAGAAAGGTATCTAGAAAATCCATCAGCCCCAGCAAATTTAAGGTGTGGCCGCTAGGGGCCATATCCACAATCACGCGCTCGGCCTCCCCGTCTCGCAGGATGCGCTGAATTTCTAGAAGCCCCATCAGTTCATTTAGACCGGGCCAATTCATGTCCCACACGGGGGACAAATCTTCGTCATCGACAAAGCTGCCTCGCTCTACAAGGGTTTCTAAAACGGTGCCATAGCGAGCTTTGAAGCTTTGTAGCAGGGCCGCTGCATCTAAGGCGCGAACGTGGAGATTGCCACAGTCAGGATGGGGTTGAGCGATGTCTCCCACTGAGAGCTGCAGCACATCGCCTAGGGAATGGGCCGGGTCAGTGGATAGCAGCAGTACTGTTTCTGACGGGTCGCATTGGGCTTGTCTGAGGGCGATCGCGCAGGCAAAGGTGGTTTTGCCGACCCCCCCCTTGCCGCTGACCAGAGTGAGAGGCGGTAGTGGTAGCGATGTCATGATGTCCAAGACTCGCCCATATAAGTGCCCCATGCGGAATAGGGATAAGTCGATAAGCGTAGCAAGGGATTCCGTCTAATCGCCCTGTCAAGATGAATCTGAAGCATCGTCACAAGAATGTCACAATCTCTCCCTATAAAGGTTTACAGCGGTTTAGGGATGGGTTAAAGCTTTAACACTGCCCTCGGGGCTGCACGGCCCGTGATTAGGGCTGCAGTCCCTATAGATTGCAACTCCCAGTAAAGAATCCACGCTCTGCTTAATCATCTACCTTTTGGTTTGTTTCGTCATGAATCATGATGCTTTTGATACATCGGCTGTCGATACTTTGATACATCCAATACTCAGTATTGATGGCAATACCGATATTTTGAGACTCGAAAACGAGATTGTCTAAAAGTCTTAAATAAATAGACGAACTCGTTTCCTTCAGGATGTCCATGACTGGATCGCAAACGAGTTGAATTTCCGTCAAAACCTTGTTTAACCTACTTTTCCGACTATTTACGAGTGATGCAGATCACAGGTGAATTGTGCGCTGGCGAAGGTCTGACTTTATCAAAACTAGGTAAATAAAAAGGATTTGTGGTCTATATAAAGCTCCTTTAAAGGGAATTTATGAATCTCGTAAAAGGAGCAGAAAATCAAACTGGTTTGAATGAAATCCTGGTTTTATAGGATTAACCACTCAGAGCAGTTGCGATCTACAGCGATCTAGTGAATAGCGTAGCTCCTTCAGTTCCCTGAGGGTGGCTTCATCTCTCTCTCTCTCTCAAAGGTAGGCACTCAGAATGAATCCTTCTTTCCAACAAGCAAAAGCGCGTGGCCGGAACCAGAGCATTGGCGTTTATGAATGTGAGGTCAAGCTCAAGTTTCGGTTGATCGAAGAAAACTTGACGAGCTGCGATCGCGAAGACCTGCTGCAAACCCTCGTCGATGCCTATGCCTATGGCAGCGATGAATATTTAGAGTCTGTAGACAGTAATGTCGAGGTCCAAGTGCTGGGTGAGACGGAGGCCTCGCCAAAAATGCGTCGTCAACTGATGCGCTTACGAAACTCTGCCCGCACCCGTTAGAGCGCGGTACCCGCAGGTGAAAGGCTAGCGGGTTGCATTACGTTTGACCCACGCTACGGCATACTCCAATTTTTGATATTGACAGACCACTAGTCTGCCGCACCCAAAGGCAAAATGGATAGGAGCGATAACTCCTATCCATTGCTGAGTTCAAAATTCAAACAACCGAATATCGATCTACTTATTCGGTTGCGGCGTCATGCGCAGGTAAGGCTTGATTTCTGTAACGCCCTTTGGAAATTTCTCCTTGGCGGCGTCCGTGGCGATGGCCGGAGAAACCACGACATCTTCGCCATCTTGCCAGTTGACTGGAGTGGCCACGCTGTAATTATCGGTGAGCTGCAGCGAGTCCAGAACCCGAAGAATCTCTTGGAAGTTACGGCCTGTACTCGGGGGGTAGGTAATGGTTAACCGCAGCTTGCGATTGGGGTCAATCACAAACACCGTACGAACCGTAACCTTGGCGTTGGCATTCGGGTGAATCATGCCGTAGAGGTTAGCAACGCTCTGATCTTCGTCAGCAATGATCGGATAGTTGACCGTGGTGTTTTGGGTTTCGTTGATATCACCGATCCACCCTTGATGGGATGCGGTGCCGTCTACACTCAGGGCAATAACCTTAGCGTTGCGTTCTGCAAAAGCACCTTTGAGCTTAGCGACTTCCCCCAGTTCCGTGGTGCAGACCGGGGTGTAGTCAGCGGGATGGGAAAAGAACACCACCCAGCTATCACCGGCCCAGTCGTAAAAGCTGATTTCACCCTCACTCGACTGTTGCTTAAAGTCAGGGACTGTATCCCCCAGTTGCAGTGTCATGTTGGCTCAAACTCCTTCTGTGATTAGATGTGGGTCGTTCTAAGACGGGCTTGTGCTGTTGCAGCGCTTGCCTTAGACGAACGTTGCGAAGCCCATCTTGGTAGCGAAAGTAACCGTTTTGATTCTGCCACTTACAACAGTATTCCGGTCGGGATATAGAGCATTGTCTTTAGCTTTGTCGCACCCAGTTTTCATCTCCAAAGAATAAAAAATCTTGAGCCGGTCCCCCATCGGAGACCTAGTTCGATTTGATAGGGACGGGTGTATCGCAAAGTAGCGGATGGCAACAGTTGGGGGCATTGTCCTCTGTTTGGCCTATGGTTTGGGGCTCTTAGTGTCTGGGGTGTCTCTAGGCGCTGTTGTCCTTGGCTCAATTACGGTCCCAGTGGTTACGATGCCGCTGCTGGCGATCGCCCTAACCCTATCCCTCTGGGCACCCCGGCGCTGGCCCTGGGGGCCTACCGCCAGAACTTGGCTCTTAGCCGGACTGGTGGCGATCGCAGCCACCTTTTACATCACGTGGCGCACGCCTGCCCCTGGGGTAAACGACCTCAGCCAGTTCATTGATCGTGCTCAAGCTATCGGCCCCAGCCATGTGCTGACGGGCCAGGTTATTTCAGAGCCCCGGCTCAACCGCCGACTCAAGGGGCGATTTTTGCTACAGGTCAACACCCTGCAAGTCAAAGATGCTGAGGGGGAAATCACGTTTGAAATCCCTGTAGCGGGTAAAGCCTACGTCACCGCGCCGATTCTCCAAATCACCGGACTCCATCGGGGGCAACGACTACAGGCGACCGGTTGGCTCTACAGCCCCAAACCGGCCCTGAATCCCAACAGCTTTGACTTCCAAGCCTATTTACTGAAGCGGGGGGCATTTAGTGGATTGGTGGCCCAAGAGCTCGATGCCTCTAGCTCGACCGGTTGGGGGCTGTGGGCGATTCGGCAGCGCATCGTTAAAGCCCATGTCAGAGGGCTGGGCAGCCCAGCCGGTCAGGTGGTCAGCGCCATGGCCTTGGGGCGGCGGGCGGTGGATTTACCCTTTGATATTCAGGCGGTGTTTACCCAGGTGGGGTTAGCCCATACGGTAGCGGCATCAGGCTTTCACGTGTCGCTGCTGTTGGGGGTGGTATTGGCGCTGGTGGGCTCCCGCTCTCCCCAGTTGAAGCTGGGGGTGGGTTTGGCCACGTTGCTTATTTATCTGGGTTTGACTGGTTTACAACCCAGCGTCCTGCGAGCGGCCCTGATGGGGAGCGCTGCGCTGATCGGCACCGCCAGCGATCGCCAGGTCAAACCCCTGGGCGCTTTACTGGTTGCAGTCACGGTTTTGCTGCTGCTCAATCCGCTCTGGATTTGGGACATTGGCTTTCAGCTCAGTGCGGCCGCCACGTTTGGACTGATTGTGACGGTGCCGCCCCTGATGGCGCGACTAACTGCCCTGCCGATCACCGTGGCAACCCTATTGGCGGTTCCCCTAGCGGCCACCCTCTGGACTCTGCCTCTCGTGCTGTATCACTTCAACACCTTTTCGGTAGTGAGTGTGGGGCTCAGTGCCGTGACCACACCCCTAGTGATGGTGACGAGTTTGGGGGGGATTGTCAGTGGTGAGATCGCCCTAATTTCGCCCGCTTTTGGCAGTGCTATGGCGAGCCTGCTCACCTACCCCGTTCAGCTCCTCATGGCCTTAGCCGAAGGGAGCAGCCATCTGCCAGGGAGTGGATTGGCGGTGGGGCAACTGGCGCTCTGGCAGGTGTTGGGGCTTTATGGGCTGATGGTTTTGGCTTGGCAACACCCCGTTGGGCAACAGCGAACCGGGTTGATTGCCCTCATTTTGGGGGTGATTTTAGCCGTGCCCCTTGGCGTGCAGGCCATGGCACAGGATCGGATTACGGTTTTAGCGGCGGGGGGTGAACTGGTGTGGGTCTGGCAAGATCACGGCGAGACCACGCTTTACAACAGTGGAGATCGCGATACAGCCTTCTACACGGTGCAACCTTTTTTGCGCCAGGCGGGTGTGAATCGGCTGGCTGGGGCGATCGCCCCAGCGCTACCAGCAGACTATCCCCAGGGATGGGAAACCCTAGCCCAAGACACGTCGATCGCCACACTATACAGCCAAAGTGAATCTCCGCCCATTGCTGACTTCAAGGGCAACTATCGCCAACTGCAAGTGGGGCAAAGTACTGTCGCTGGTGCCTTAACGGTGCAGCCTTTGGGCACCGACAACCCGATTATGCGACTGACCACATCCAGCCAAAGCTGGCTGCTGTTGCCTCCCCTCGACTTGCTGCTGCAAGACTATTTGGCGGCGGGAGCGACCACGGTGTTGCCCAGTTCAGTTTTGGTGTGGGATGGGGGTGAACTCAGCGCGGATCTAATCGCGGCGGTGCAGCCTACCGCAGCGATCTGTTACGGCAGGCTGCTGCCTTTTGTAGAGCGGCAGTTACGCCGTCAGGGCATCACGGTTTACTGGACTGAGCGGGATGGGGCGGTGGCATGGCAGGCCCGGACTGGATTTCAGGCGTATCGTAACCAGAGCCATCGGGGCGCGAGTCTGCAGGATTAATTCGGGGCGATCGACGATAGAATGAGCTGCAGAGCACTCTGGAGAGGTGGCAGAGTGGTTGAATGCGGCAGACTCGAAATCTGTTTTAGGGTCACACCTAACGAGGGTTCGAATCCCTCCCTCTCCGTTTATTAAATCCCTGCAGCATCAAGGGCTTGCGCTAATTCAGCAATCAGCTTGAGCTGACGCGCCCATTCCTGTAAATAGTTCAGATCCAAACTGGCAGATTGAACCTTGAGTACCCCCAAAACATCGCGCCACTGCTTTTCTGACTGGGACTGTTGCCGCCACCGCAGTTTGCTTAAGACCAGATCCTCTGGGGTGATCAGGTAGATCTGTCCCCGCTGCTCAAGGGTTTCAAGACGACGACGGGCAAACTTTGTGACTTCAAACGCGTCCCCACCGGCAAGGGTGAGATCCGCTTTGGCTAAGGTTTCAGTATGGAGGGCTTGTAGGGTATTGAGACGTCCAGCTACGGCGTCGTCCACGCCAGCCATGTAGAACCCTAAATATTCCAGAGCAGTGACCAACTCAGGAATCTGCTCGGTGTCTAGATTCAGCACGAGGTCAGCATCTTGGGTGGTGCGATACTCCCCGTAAAATATGGCAGCAATGCCGCCGGAGAGGTAGTAGGCAATTCCCAGTTGCTCAAAAACTTGGTGTAGGGCCAGGGCCAAATCAATCGGATCTTGAATCCAAGTCATCTCATTGCCCCTAGGCTGGAAATCAGGGGGAGTTTTGGTCCAGTAGGCTTGGGCAACAATACTGGGAGTGAGCTGCTGGAAGCGACGCTGTAAACCCTGCAGGAAAAAGCGACGCAGTCCTGCATTTTGGGCCATGGCCCTGGTGAGGCGATCGCTGTTGCTGCGCTGCCGAAGCAAGGAAAACAGCAGCTGATCAGCTTCGACGCTGGTGTCAATTGCCTGGGGTTGGTAAGCCATGGCCCTAGTTTAAATCAGGCCAACTGGAGAATTAGGGGTTGGGAAAATGGGAGATCGCGTCTTCTCGGTGCTTCAGCAGCGTCCCTTTTGGTAAGGGACCGCCAATGTGGTCCCAAGGTAGAGTTTGCTCAATGGACCAGTCCTCATGGACATAAAAAGACAAAGGCGGTAGTTGGCCTTTTAAGTCTTTAAAGGCGCGCTTGTAGCTGCCTAGGGAATCGCCATACTCCCGCACTTGGACGAGGAGCTTAGCGAGGCGGCGATCTCCCCGCGCAATCAAGCCCTGGATCACCGACCAGTTATAGCTTTCTGGGCGAAAGTCGATGCCCTTAGAGCGGAGCTGTTTTTGCAATAGCTTCAATCGTTTATCAGCAGCTTTATTGACCCCGTACCACTGGAACGGGGTGTGGGCCTTGGGCACGAAGGTGCTGCAGCCCAGGGTGAGGCGTAGACCGGGGGCGGCTTTTTTGACCTGCTGCATCATCGTCATCGTTGCCTCTAAATCCTCGGGCACTTCTCCTGGAATTCCGGCCATGCCGTAGAGCTTCAGAGCGCTGAGGCCCCCGGCTTTGGCATTGATCGCCGCTTCCACAATTTCGGCGGTTTCTAGCTTTTTGTTGACGATGCGCCGCAGCCTTGCCGAGCCACTTTCCACCGCGATGGTGATGGAGCGACTGCCATGGCGGGTAAGGGTCTCTGTGAGTTGGCGATTCACCGTGTTGGTGCGCACCGAGGCCAGACTCAACCGCACGTCGTCATGTTGGGGCTGGTTCAGGTAATCGAGCAGATCGGCAAATTCCGGGTGCTGGGTGATGGATGCCCCCAGCAGTCCTAACCGCTGGGTGACGGTCAAGCCTTTCTCGATAGCCGCCATCAGAGAATTCATCGGCGCGACCCGAAAGGGCAGGGTCAGGTAGCTGGCCATGCAGAAGCGGCACATCTCGGGGCAACTGCGCACCACTTCCACCATGTAGATGTTTTCCCAGGCGGCTTGGGGGGTGACCACTGTGGAGGTAGATAGGCGATCTCCCCGGTAGGTTTGCTTTTCGAGCTGAGCGGGGATGTCGCTATCAAGGGGCTGAATCGTGGCAATCGGACCGTCATCTGCCTGGTAAGTGACCTGGTAGAGGCTGGGCACGTAGACCCCAGGTACCTGGGCTAATTGCCTGAGTTGGGTGGCCCGGTCAGCGCCTCGACCTTGTTGAAAGGCATCTAAGAAGGCCCCCAGCAAATGCTCCCCATCCCCGAGCAGCACCACATCGAAGAACTCGGCAAAGGGCTCGGGATTGGCGGTGAGGACTGGGCCGCCCCCAAAAATAATCGGGTCGCTGTCGCTGCGCTCCTTGGCCCAGATCGGGATATTCAGGGATTCCAGCAGCGTGAGGATGTTGACGTAATCCAGCTCCCAGGAGAGGGAGAAACCCAGCAGATCGGGATTGGCGGGCAGGGGATCTTGCAGATCTGTGAACAGGCGGGACACATCCAGATCGGGGCGCTGGGCGAGGGTGGCCCACACCACCTGATAGCCCAAGCTGGAAATGCCAACGCTGTAGGAGTTGGGGAAGGCAAAGATCACTGGGGTGGCCCCGGCGTCGGGGGGGACGGGGGTGAAGAGGAGGCGTTCTTCGTTGAAGGTGGGGGTGATGGTGGTGGACATAAATGCGAACGGTGCGTCGCTCTGGCAAATCGTTTGGCGTGGCAGAACTGGAAATTGGGGGCTGGCCCCCAACCCCCTGATGTAGGGGAGTTAGGCCCCCACGCCCCCCGAAAGGGAAAGTGTTGATGGGCCACGGGTATAGAGCAGATGATTCGTGAACTCTGTTTCTTTATCTACCCTAGTGCACAAGATTCAGTTGATGCTGGTGTAGCGTGGTGTCGAGGTTGCGAGACCCACGGTCTCGGTTACGAGTTTGGGTCAGTCTTTGTGGGTTATAGAGCCCGAACCTTGGGGGCCTAACTCCCCTACGCCCTGCGAAAGAGAAAGCTTTTATGGGCCACGGGAATAGAGCGGATGGTTGCTTGACCCGCTTCACCCTCTAACCCTAACTCCCTCGATAGGTGCTGTAGGACCAGGGGGAACAGAGCAGGGGCACGTGGTAGTGACTTTGGGCCTCGGCGATGCCGAAGCGGATGGGGACCACGTCGAGAAATGGGGGCTCGGGTAGGTCAGCGGTGTGGGCGCGAAAGTAGGGGCCGATCGCAAATCTCAGCTCATAAATCCCCACCTGGAATTCGTCCCCCAATAACAGGGGCGCGTTGGTGCGGCCATCACGATTGGTGGCGACGGTTTTGAGCAGGTTGCTTTTCCCGTCGGCGTTGCAAACCCACAATTCGATCTTCAGCCCAGCGGCGGGGCAGCCGTTGGCGGTATCTAATACATGGGTGGTAAGTTTACCGGTTGGGCCAGAGGTCATGAGAGCGGGCCTTTCAGAATAATATTGCCGATCGCCGCCATGATATTGCTGCCGTCCTCTTGAGCAAGGTCGTCGTACCACTGTTGGGTAACGGCACGATCTTTGCCATGGATCATATCGGCGCGCTTGCGGGCTTTGAGAATGATTTCGGCGGTGCGATCGCTGCGGGCGGTTTCGTAGCGCTGTAGAGCATCGGTGACGCTGAGGTTGGTGGTGAGTAACGTGGTGGCCAGCACCCAGGCATCTTCGATCGCCTGACAACCCCCCTGGCCGAGATCCGGCGTGGTGCTATGACCGGCATCCCCCAGCAGGGCAATGCGCCCGTTGACGAGCTTGGGTAATGGCTCGATGTCATGGATGGGGACGCGATTGGTTTTGGTCGGGTCCAGCTTTTGGATCAACTGCTGCACGGGTTCGGCCCAACCGGCAAAGTGCTGACTCAGCTCCTCTCGAATCTCTCCAGGGGCATCCGTCTTGGCCTCCGACTCGGGTAAAGGCACGTCAAAGAAGAAGTAAAAGCGATCGCCCCCCACCGGCATCAACGAGGCCCGCTGGGCATCCCCGGCGTAGATCACCCAGCTATTTTTCGGGGCGAGGGCTTCATCAGCTTCGACTAAGCCATTCCAATTCACGTACCCGGCATAGCGACGTGTCGTGGGGTGCTCCAGAACGGCACTGCGAATGATCGAATGGGTGCCATCAGCCCCAATCACCACATCCCCAGTCGCCCGATGGCCATTCTCAAAAATGGCGGTGGCGCTGTCGGCGGTTTGCTCGACGGCCACACATTTGGAATTGAGCTGCACTTTGTCGACCCCGAAGGCGGTGAGCAGCATCTGCTGTAGGTCGGTGCGGGCGACGGGGTAGGGGCATTGCCCGACCCGCTCTACCAGGGGCTGCAGACTGAAATTGTTCAGCACCTCACCGGTTTTGCGGCAATAGCTCATCCGCTGCATGGGGCCACCAATGGCGGCGATTTCCGCCCCCAGTCCAAGGCGATTCAGCACTTTGACACCGTTGGACCAAAGGGAGATCCCGGCACCGGCGGGGCGGAGTTCGCGGACGCGATCATAAATTTCGACGTGGTATCCGGCTTGGGTCATCGCAATGGCGGTGGTGAGCCCCCCCATGCCTGCGCCGACGATGATGACTTTGAGATTATTCATACGGTCAGAGTGGCTGCTGACTGATGCTAACGGTAAGTGGCTGAGTGCGAATGTTCTTTCTCAACCATTCGCCAGCACAGACCCACAAACTTGCCCATGCAGTGACTCGTACTTGATGCCTGCGGCTGTTCTGAACGGCAAGGGAGCTAGAGGAGCTAGTACTGAAAGAGCCGTGAGAATTGCGCTGGTTGGGGTTCTTGATGGGTTGACCTCCATACCGTCCGTTGCCAACATGCTGCAATGCAACAGCCCCAACGCTGCAAATTTGCCCCTTGATGCAACAAGATTGATTCTGTTATCCCTTTAGAAGCAAGGGTTTCAAGGGGAGTACAGATTATGAAAAATACCAACCACGGACCACAACAGCGACGATTACGGACAGCAGTCAAGCGACTGGTGATTGAACTGGGGTATCTAGAGCGCTGCCTTGATGAGGGATTGTTGGACCCCGATATTCATGCTGCGGCCTTGCATATTGACGGGGCCGTGGATCGGCTGAATGACTGTTTAGCTGGAGCGCGTCATACCCATCGAGCTGCGTAGGTCTCACAATGCAAAAGCGTCAGCCAGTTATCGGCTGACGCTTTTGCATTGTGAGCATGATGATTGCCCCATCAGGAGCCGGAACTCACGCCTCAAGCATCGAGGGGGCTTTGAAAGAGAGCCACAGCAGCCGCCAGTCCGATTAGGACAAGACTGCTAGCAATTCCCCAAGAAACGCGGCATAAAGTTTAGGTTAAATCGCGATCGTCTCTCTCATATCTGAATCCAAGTTATGAATGCCTTAGCGCTACGCCTCAGTCCTGGCGAAGACCTCAAGCAGGCTCTGTTGAACTATTGTCGAGGCCACAGCGTTGATGCGGCTTGCATTCTCAGCGGTATCGGTAGCTTGCGACGGGGAATGATTCGTTTTGCCAATCAGCCAGAGGGGACGCTGCTGGAGGAAAAGCTGGAAATTATCTCTCTGGCTGGTACGGTGTCGCAGCAGGGGGCGCATTTACACATTGCTGTGTCCGATCAGCAGGGGCAAGTGATTGGAGGGCATTTGATGGAGGGTTCACTGATCTACACCACAGCAGAAATTATGATTGGCGTAATTCCCTATCTGATTTTTAAGCGAGAATTCGACCCGATTACGGGATGCCAAGAACTGCATATTTCTACTCATCAGTAGTGGCTCCAATGGCAGTTTCCCTATGACATCTTCGTTTTTTGTGTCATTCAAATCGTAATCCTAAACCTCAGAGGGTGTTTGAAAAGGGGGTAAGCCAGCCTTGAACGATGTAGCGAAAGCCTACGGGTGGCCAATCAACTGGCCAAAGAAATCAAAGTGGTTCTGACCACGGCTACTATAGCTGGGGTCAGAAAGCCTCCGGCACGCTTCAGGCCTACGAGCTTGTATCCATAGGCTTTCTGACGTCGCCAATGCCGCAAGCTTTTCGGCATTGGCTATAGTAATCATCGCGTTTGGGTCGAGGTTATTTAAGCGCTACCCTCAAATCCCTGTGGTAAAACAATTTCAGCTTTAAGCCCATAAATTGGCATTAACCGATTTAGCTTACCTTTGATAGACGTGATCGTTCACTTATTAGGTCAATCAGTAACCAGGGTATTGCTCTGGAGCCTTACCTTTGCTTTCAATAATTTTACCGAGGGTTTTGCGTTTACGGGATGCATGCGTAGATTAAAATCGACTGCATCTAAGATCAAACCGCTCAGCACATCTAATGTCGCTTCTCCACTAATAGCGATGCGTCGCCACACTTTTCCTAGGGACACTTTAAAAATGTGCCGCCCAGCGCGAAAGGGCAGTTTAGGGACAACTAAACTCATTTGCCATTCAGGGAAGTAGGCTTGGAGAGCAGGCTGTAAATCTCCGAGGGGGAGTTCGGGGTTGTTCATGGCGGGCCAATTGTAGTGGACGGCTTGGTAAGCGCCATGAACCACACCCATCAGTGCTTTACCCCAAGGCAAAGCCGCAACTTTGGTAATGCGCCAGCCTTTGCCTTGGGTCGGTTTGCAAGAGGTGAGGGTGAGCCAGCCAAACATCTCCATCAGGGTTAGGTTGTATAACCCTGGCCAGTAAGCCAACTGCTCTTGCTCAGTATATTTCTTGAAGGAAAGGGCTGATTTTTGGGTGAATTGAGACCAACTGTTGAGGCAGCGATCGCCCATCATCAAAGGTCCCGATCGCTCCTCACCCAGGATTTCAGAATGACTTCGGATAAACCAGATTTCCAGGAGAGAGAAATATTGTTCGGTGGGGTTGAGCTGCTGCCAAGCGGCATAAATGTCAGGATTGAGAATGAGGCGTGACTGCTTGCCCTGGGTCGTGACCTGGGCAAGCCCTGTAGCCCGCAACAGCAGATATAGGCCGTGAATGTTGGGGTAGGACTTTTGCTGGGGGCGCTTCAGATCAATCTGGATAGGGGTACTCAGCTTTTCATTCAAGGCACCCAAAACTTTTAAAGACAGGTGCTGTAATTTACTGCTGACCAACAGTCCCTCGTCACCGATAAAGTCCATTATGGTCTGCAAGTCTTGCAGAATGGTACCCGGTGCCGCCTCTGTGATGGTTTGGGTTTGAAGTAACGCTATATCTGTTGGAGACAGGGACAATTCCTGGCCCAGGCTGTCGGCCAAAAGCATGGTGCGGAGGCTATCGCCGAGGGGAACTGGATCCTCCTCTGCTAAGACGCTTCGCAGTTGTTCAGCGCCTGCGGCATCCAACTGCCCTATGGCACCCAAAAACTGCCCCGCCAGTTCTATCAGGTTGACCGGTTGTCCTTCCGCAGGCAGTTCAAGACCCAACTGTTTAAAGGCTTGTTGCATATCTGCCGGAGCCTGGGTCATAGGGACTGGATCGGTAGGCAGCATCAATGGAGATGGTGATAGCTGCAGGTTATGTTCGGCTTGAAAAGCTTCGACACCGGCTTGGGTGGTCATATCGAAACCGGCCGCCATGCCCTGCATCATAAAGTTCTTGGCCATGCCACCCCGATTGGGGTCCATCATCCACTGGGGAAATACCTGCTCAATGGAGCGCAGGTACTTCGTGATCGCCTTTGCACTGCGGAACCGATAAGCGTTATCTAGAAAGGCCCAAAAAGCCACCAATTCATCAATGGCACCCTCGGTATCGCTGGAATCCATCAGGGTGATTTTTCGCGGCAGGATATATTCCATCACCTCCTGAACATTGCCCTTAGTCATTGTGGGTAGGGTGAATTCTCCGTAGAGATAACCCATCTCAATGAAGGTACCGATCCAATAACCGCCTGTGGGGTACTTCTCAGTGTGAGTTTGCCCGATCTGGGAGGTAACAAAGGCTTGAATGCAGTCCTCAATGTAGTCTTCTAAGCGCGGCGCGGCATCGTCATAGTTCAGGCCACTCAGGAGGTGGATGTCGAAAGCCATAGCGGTACGTTGATAGAGTGCCTAACAGCAAGTTTTCTCAGGATAGCGACGGGTCGGGAGATTGTGGGTGGCCCTAAGCTTGAGATTGACAGCGTAATTACTCCGAGATGGAGGAAGATCTGGCCTTGCCCGTGAGTCGATAAAGCAACATCTGGAATGCGAGCAGCAGCAATCCGATCGCCGCAATTCCAAAGACGCCCGTTCCCAGGGCCACAATGCCCATTACCAGGGTCCGCACTGCCGCCGACAGATTGATCACGGTGATGTTGTCGGAGGTGACGGGCTTGCTGGCAAAGGTGAGGGAAATCGAGCTCAACATGCGATACATCAAGATTGCGAGGCCACTGGCCATGCCGGAACCCAAAAACGCCTTGGCCATGCGCGCAAAGGACAGTTCTCCCAGGTTGCTATCGACTGGAATCGGGGTTCTTGGGTCGTTTGCCATGGGGTTTGTCCTCCGGGTTCATCCAGCACTTCGCGCACAACGCTTTCTCTACCCTTCTGCTTGGGTTGACCAAGGCAAGAGTTGGGTATTTCGCTTGACGTAGAGTGGATGGCGGGGCTGACCCGTTTGATTGCGTCCTAAGCAATGGCAGCGATCGCGATACGGCTCCAGTAAGCTGAGCACCGCCCGATTTCGCTGATAGAGGCCACCGCTATTTCCCCAAGCTAAGACAATTGTTTGGGTATCACTGCAAGCGGCCAAGAGGTAGCGATCGTTTTCAGGGCCAACCGGGTCTACTGCGGTCTGCAGTTGCTTGGGCTTGCTGCTGCAATAGGCAAATAAATTCACCACGGTGAGGGCACCGTATTCCCATCCTTGGGATAATCCGATGCAGCGTCGCAGGGTGGGGTCATCCTGACGATGGTCGGCGCGGCTGGGGTTAAGCATGACAAAGGTGAGCGCCGGTCGATGGGGATCCCAACGGCGGTCTAGACGATAGCGATACTGACCGGTGGCGTCAAAAGTAGCTGAGCGCTCAATGGGGATCATGATGTGACTGAAATCTCCATAAGAGCTGAAACATTTATTAACATTGTCGTAGCTCGTTCCATCCTAAAAAGGACGCCTTTGTGAAAGTTTTTGCCAGCTTCAGCCCTGCCCTGCGCCGTAATCTCTGGATTCTAGCCAGTGCCGGACTTTGCTTCTGGGCCGGTTTAGCGGGATTGTTGCCCACCCTACCGCTGTTTATCGAGACCCTAGGAGCCACGGGGCAACAGATTGGTGTGGTCATGGCGTCCTTTGCCATTGGTCTCCTGTTAGCGCGGCCTCAACTCTCGCGGCTGGCCGACGAGCGGGGCCGCAAGCTAGTGCTGATGATTGGCATGGCGGCGATCGCGATCGCCCCCTTTTTATATCTGTTGGCAACAGCCCTACCGCCGCTGCTCTGGCAGTGGCAATGGGGTGAGCAAACCTTCACAGTCAATGGCGTGTTGGTTTTGCTGATGCTTTTTCGGGCCTTCCATGGCCTCAGTATTGCCGCTTTTGTAGTGGCCTACAGCGCTCTGGTGATTGATATTTCCCCTCCGGGGCAGCGGGGGGAGCTGATTGGCTATATGAGTCTGGTCAACCCGATCGGTATGGCGACCGGTCCAGCGTTAGGGGGCTATCTGTTATCGGCAACCAATTTTGTAGTGGCCTTTTTAGTGATGGGGATCTTGGGGATTGCTGGGTTGATTTTCATCAGCCAAGTGGAGGAGCCTGAGCGGCAAGTGTCTGAGCGATCGCCCCATCAGCCGAAGCCCCTCTTTTGGCGTTTACTGCTGACCCCACGGGTGCGGGTACCAGCGGTGATTTTGCTGCTTGTGGGTCTGGCCTTCGGCACCCTCAGCACCTTTGCGCCCTTATTTATTCGAGAGACGGGCGTTGACTTAAATGTGGGGCTGATTTACACCGCCTCGGCGATCGCCAGCTTTGGCATTCGCTTACTGGTGGGTCGGGCCTCAGATCGCCATGGTCGGGGGAGATTTATCACCTTGGGGCTGGGGCTTTACAGTCTGGCTATGGGGGTATTTTGGCAGGCCCAGACGGCTGCCATGTTCTTACTGGCTGGTTTTCTACAGGGCTGTGCCGGGGGCACCTTGATTCCGATGATGGCGGCATTGATGGGCGATCGGGCGCACCCCAATGAGCGGGGCAAAGTCTTTGGCTTGGTCATGGTCGGGTTTGACCTGGGTATTGCTATGGCTGGTCCCCTGTTTGGCACCTTTGCAGATGGGTTCAGCTACCGCAACAGCTTTGGTCTTGCGGGGGTGATGACCAGTCTGGCGCTGTTGATTTTCATCACTACCTCCAGCAAAAATTTGGCTGCATCCTTAAGATTCTCTCTGAGTCGTGGGCGTGACGTTTATGCAACTGATCAATAGTTTAAAAACCGGCAAAGAGAATAGTGCATTTAAATAAGCTAAAGGTCAGTATTTTCATCTGTATAGCAAGGCTATGTGAGACAGGCTAAAAGCTGATTCGACTTATTCATTAATTGTTCGTGATAGACCAGTCCCTGAATCCATTGTGGGGGCAAGTTTTTGTATCCAAATCTTGCCCCCAGTAAAGCACCTGCAACGGCTGCATTAGTATCTGCATCACCACCTTCGTGGATAATCGCAAGAATACCTTCTTGATAAGACTGAGCATGCTGTAAAGCCCAAAATCCTGCCGCTAAAGTTCTCAAGGTATAGCCCATCCCTTTTTCAGAATCCGGATCAAGGGTGAGGCGTTCAACATTAGGTTGAGAGGCCAAATCAAACCAATGGTCCAATTCAGGATGGAAATGAGAAACTGCCACCTGTGCAATATCAACCACTTGCTTGATGTCTGTTTCACCTTGCAGTAGCGCGCTAATGGCAAGGCTTACAGCAATAGCCGAACCAATATAGCGAGGATCAGCATGGGTTATTCGGCAAGCCTCAGCAGCATTATGCTTGACGACTTCTGGAGCTTTGTACTGCCAAATTCCCAGCACAGCAGTTCGCATTACACCCCCATTTGGCGCACTAGCACAGTTTTGAGCATGCCAATAGTTTAAGGCGGCTTTCTGAGGGTCTAACAAAAAGGTCGGGTCATGGATAATCGCATAAGTACTCCAACCAATTCCCATCCCATCACTTATGGCCCAATGATGTAATCGACGGGCGATATCTCTGACATTAAAATGGCCTAGCCCGACCAAGCTATCCAGTATGCAAAGCATTTGATCGGTATCATCTGTCCAGTCCCCCTGAACCCAACCCATTGCCTTAAACTTGTCAAACCTCAGAAGAACCTGGTCATATCGTGTGAGTCCTTCTGGATAGAAATCTTTTATTTCTACCTTTCTCATTCCTTCAGTGCCAAACCCCAAGGCGTCACCAATAGCTTGGCCAAACAAAATCCCTTTAACCTGATCAGAAAATTCCTGATTCATTCCACAGATATCTGGTTAGATCATTCCAGCCACGCGATTTCTGAAAAGCTCGTCAATCTTGGAAAAACTTTTAGTTGATGCCTAGAGCAGAACGAAGGATGGATTTTTGTAAATGCGATGGCTTTGGTGAGAAATTAAACGGATCTCAAACCTGAGCGTGAGAATTTTAAAGCTACCTGATATTTCCAGAGTATCTCTGCTGGCCTTTGGAGGATTCACATGACCAACAGCCTAAAGATGGCTCCTATACCAATAAAGAACCTTTTATCAGCCCTTGGATTTACCGGCGGCTAATAACAAGCTAGCAGCAATAAACCGTCAGCTAAATAGGTTTGATTGGATTGAAACGGGCGAGGAGGGATTCGAACCCCCGACACCGTGGTCCGTAGCCACGTGCTCTAGTCCACTGAGCTACACGCCCTTAACGGCTTTTAATAGTAACACGTCTGCACAGTAAATCTTGACCTCACAGATAGAATCATGCCGCAATCCAGTCCTCAGCCCCTCACTCACCTCGATCCACAAGGGGAGGCCCAAATGGTGGATGTCTCTGCTAAGGCTCCGACCCTGCGAGAGGCGATCGCGGTGGGCGAAATCAAAATGCAGCGTTCAACCCTGCAATGCATTGAGGCTGGCAACGCCCCCAAGGGAGATGTCCTCGGTACGGCTCGCTTAGCGGGCATCATGGCTGCCAAACAGACCGCCAACTTGATTCCCCTCTGTCACCCCCTGCCGTTGCAGAAAATCAACGTTCAGATTCAGGCAGACTCAACCCTACCGGGGTATCAAATCCAGGCCACGGTACGCACCAAGGCAGAAACCGGGGTAGAAATGGAAGCCCTGACGGCGGTGTCTGTAGCGGCCCTTACCCTCTATGACATGGCCAAGGCCCTAGAAAAATCTATGGAAATCAGCACCATCCGACTGCTCAAAAAAACGGGTGGTAAGTCCGGAGACTATGCCGCACCCTGAGCCACAGGACCCGCTGGCCTTTTACAATCAAGACACGCCCTAATTGGATATAGCCCCTATGCCGCCCCGTTGGCCCCGCAAGCCCGACCGTCGTGACCCCGCCTTTCGCCGTGTGGGCGATCGCATCAACTTTGCCGTTCATGTGGCTTTGTTCGGAGCCGTAAACTCTGGGCTCTGGTTTGCCCATCAAATTAACCCGGTCTGGGTGCCTTGGGTGGCAACGGTGACTGGGGTGTGGTTGGTGCCTTTAATTGGCCACGCAGTCTATATCTTTGCGATCGCAGACTACTCCGGCACCTATACCCCGGAGCCTGAAACCCAGGAGGGGCAATAATGGTATCCATCCCAGCCGAAACCCTAGAGTCTCTAGCTGCTGAAATCGGTGAGGCTGTCTACATTGATGTGGCTAAATGGCATCTGTATTTAAATGACGCCAAGCTCCACACCCAACTGGCAGAGAAGCTTTACCCGCTGGTTGAGGGCGATCGCCTCTCTAGCGCAGACATTACAGCAGTTCTAAGGGGGATGGCGGTACCGCTCGGCGGGGGCCGCAACACAGTGCCTTTGATAGATCTAATTCCGACCCGTTGCGAACGCGCCCTTCAACAGGTGTTGGAAGACTTTAAAGATCGACTGTAAATCAAGCTTGAGTCTGGTCCTACTCAGTCTTTGTGTCCTTTGCCAAAACTTTGTCATAGAGCTGTTCTAGCTTGCGGGTATTGGCTTGCAGGTTAAAGGTTTCTTCTACTCGTTGACGTCCAGCTTTTGAGAAGCGCTGCCAAACAGCAGCATCTTGCAATAGCTGTTGTACGGCTATTGCAATCCCTTCAACATCACGCTCTGGCCTTAGAAATCCGGTTTCACCATCAATGATGGCTTCAGGAATACCGGCATGAATGGAACTGACTACAGGTAGCCCCATAGCCATGGCTTCCAAAATGACAATTGGCAGCCCCTCAGTTTCTCCTTGCAGTGTGGTGATGCTGGGGGCAACTAAAGTGCACGATCGCCCCATCCAATCCTTTACAACATGTGGGGGTTGACGTCCCTCAAAGCGATAACGAGTTAAGGTCTGGGCTGCGGAGGTTTCTAGTGATGCCTGAAGGGGACCATCGCCAATAACAACGAGTTCTGCCTCGGGACAAGCTTTCTGGACTTGAGCCATAGCCTGAATCAAGTATTCACATCCCTTCTTCTCGACCAATCGACCGACGAAAAGAACGTAGGATTGCCTTTGTGAGTTCTTATCTGGTTTGAATTGTTCAACATCCACACCGATATAGTGCACTTGAATTTTTTCAGGAGGGCAACCCTTTTGAACTAGAGCATGCTTGATGTGTTGGGAAACGGCAATGATGCAATTTGACTGCTTAAACAGAGTTGCCTGCTTACGGAAGTAGAGGTAACGAAAAAACTGCCCCCGCTTGTTAATGTAGTCGAACCAATGCAAGGGGCTATGGATATTAGAAGCAGCATCAGGCTGGGTTGTAGCGTAATAGCCATGGAAGGTGACGATGAGAGGCAGCTTCAGGCGTTTTGCTAGGGGTAGAGCCAGGACACCATCTAGACCAAAGTGCGCATGGATAAGTCCAGGAGCATTAGCTTTGAGGCGATTGAGCCACCGAGGGTGAGCATAACCCAGTAATTTATAGAGGGTTTTCCAAAGACCCGGGAAAGGCTGATGCTGATCTAGAGTAAGGCAGCGATCTTTGGGAAATCGAGGTGGGGCATGAGATAAGTGAGATGAACCCACGTATAGCCCTTGGTAAGACTGATAATTTTCAACTTGGTTTGGAATAAAAGTTTCTGAATAAGGTAAAAGCTGATCACGATAAATGATTATTTTTTTACTCACACAAAGTTATCCTTTTTTTTGAGTAAAATTCTCAGAAAATCATCATTAAAAATCGAAATTAGACTCTAGTATCCCGCTTAAGAATAACCAAAATGGTTCATGTATTCACGGCATATTTCCTCAATACTTTTCAGATTTTTTTCTCCAAAAAAGTCTATCCAAGAAATACTATGGTCACCTCGAGGCTGATACTGAATATCTAAGTAATCAGTAATGTCATTTGCAGGATTTAAGTCTACTTGCCTCGCTAGAATAGCTATAGAATTTGTCTTGTCGACCATAAAGTCTTCATAGCGAATCAGTTTCATTTTAGATTGATTTTGAATATACTTATCTGCTGCCAGGCACCAACTAAAAGCAATTTTCTCAATATAATTTTCCCCAGGCAAGCTCACATCAGAGAAGGCATTGAACTGATAGTACTCTTTGCCAGGAAATGAGGACAGATTTCCTGGCACTTTTCGACGGTTTAGTAGACTACGTATATTACTGCGAGGGTCACGCCTTAGTGGTGCAGAAAACTTTTCAGCATCTTAGTCAGTCTCACCATGAGAATCTGATCACCTTGTTGAACTCTATGCGCTGCTCTAAAGCACGCCGTTTTCGTTGAGAAGCATAGGCCTTAGGTGGACTTTTACTGGGCAA
>JBHJIP010000198.1:0-42455 GCA_050043365.1 Leptolyngbyaceae cyanobacterium | reverse complement strand
CCTTGGTATAAGCGGTTTACAGCCCCTAGCTTGATTCAATTGAGCGGGCATAGAAAGGGTTCTGGCCTCAATTGCAAGGGGTAACACCTCTAAATCGGTTCCTAGCGGAACGGATTGTTGCCAGCCTCGCCTCTGTCGTCTTACCGTGCGCATTCACGACTCAATCCGCATCTCCCTTTCGGGGGGTTTGGGGGAGTTAGGCCCCCATATCAGGGGGCTTGGGGGCCAGCCCCCAATTCTGATATGGGTTCTTCTGGGGGACAAGCAACTTGCAAACCCCTTGATCTGAAAAGCGATAGAACAACTTTTGCGTAAAGAATAGCTTGATAAGGGGGGCAAGGGGGGATCCTCAACCGAGCCCGACCGTCCCAGCAAACCTGAAACAGATCGGGAGAATCGCAACATTTTTGACACCTTTCTTGCTTCCGGTTGAACTTCTCGACTAAACTCTGCCCTTAGTGGAGATTAAACCCTCCTGCTAGTGGAGACATTTGTTGAGAGGATGAATCATGAAACAATTTTGGGCGATCGCCGCCAGTCTCGTATTGGCACTGATCATGCTGGTGCCTCCGGCTTTTGTTGGCGATGCCGACAAGGGTTCGCAGATTTTTAGCAATAACTGCGCAGCCTGCCATATGGGCGGCGGCAATGTGGTGAATGCTGCTAAAACCCTCAAGCTTGATGACCTCACCGCTAACGGCAAGGATTCTGTCGCCGCCATTCAGACCCAGGTCACCAATGGCAACGGCGCTATGCCCGCCTTCGGAGGTCGCCTCACCGATCAAGAAATTGAAGACGTTGCAACCTATGTATTGGCCCAAGCTGAAAGTGGCTGGTAAATGGCTGACGGGGGCGATTGCGCTCTTGCTAGCGGTGGGCATCGGGCTGGGGAATCCAGCCCCGGCCCTGGCTGGCCCCTTTCAGCAGGGGATTACGGCCATTCAATCCCAGCATTACGAGGCAGCGGTGCAGGCGTTTACCACGGCGATCGCCCAAGACGATCATGTCAGTGCCGCCTATGGCAATCGCTGCCTGGTTCATCTCTGGACCGATCACCTGGAGCAGGCCCTTGCGGACTGCTCCACTGTGATTGAACAGGAAGCCCATCCGAGCCAAGCCCACCTCAATCGAGGCATTGCCCACTACCGGCTGGGGCACTATGCCCAGGCCCGGGCGGATTTTACCCACCACCTCAAGCACTGGCCTGAGGCCGGGTTGGCCTACTACAACCGAGGTCTAGCAGAATTTGCCTTAGGAGACGTGGCGACCGCCATCGCTGATTATCAAGCGGCTTTAAGCCGTGACGACACCTTAACCGGGTTGGCTCAGGCCAATGTATACAACGATTTAGGCATAGCCTATCTCAGCCAGTTTAAGTCGGAGATAGCGATAGCCTACCTGGCCCAAGCGGTGTTCTTAAACCAAGATGACCCTCGCGCCTATTTCAACTATGGCTGTGCCTGTCACCACCAGGGAGATGACTTAGCGGCCTTAGCCAGCTTTGAGCAGGTCTTGGCCCTCGATCCTACCCATGCCGAAACCTATCTCAATCGCGCCATGGTGCGGGGAGAGCTGGGCGATCAGGCCGGGGCGATTGCGGACCTGCATCAAGCCGAGCATTACTTCCAACAACAAGGCGATACGTCCCAAGCCAATCAGACTCGGGCGCTACTGATTCGCTTCCAGAGACCGGCGATCGCGATTGGTTAGCCCCACATCCAACCCAGTCCACTCACAAAGACGCGCTCACAACACCATGAGAAAAAAATTACTGATCGCTGCTGCCGCCTTAACGGCCACCCTAGGCAGCGGAGTCGCTTATACGCTCCATACCCATGCCAACCCTGGCCACCATGGCCATCACGAAGAGCACGCCACGCCAGCATCCTCTGACCCTGAAGCCGATCATGGCAGCCACGGTGGCCACGGCGATGATCACGGTGGTCACGGCGCTCACGGTCACCACGGCACCCTAGCCATTCCTGCCGATCAGCCTATTCCCACCGTCACCCTGGTGGCCCATCCTGATGCGGTCGGCGGCTGGAACTTAGAGGTGCAGACCACCCACTGGGACTTTGCCCCTGAGCGGGTGCACCAGTCCAGTTTGACCACCGAGGGCCATGCCCATCTCTATGTGAATGGCGAGAAGCTGACCCGCCTCTATAGCACTTGGTTTTACCTGCCGAGTCTGCCCTCAGGTGAACACACCCTCACCGTCGGTCTGAATGCAAATGGCCATGAAGGTCTCACCCACAATGGGGAGGCGATCGAAGCAACGGTTACGGTTGAAGCGCCGTAAAGCGCCGTAATCGGATTTAGCCAATATTGCTATGGGGATCGATCTGCCCTTGGGTTTCCTGCAGATGGGCCTGTAGCAGCGCCTGAAATTCTTGTCGCCGCACTTCAATGCCCTGACTAACGTTGCCTGGGGTCTCGAAGAAGATCAGGCTGTCTAGGCTCTTCAAAGCCAGCATTTGAAATAGGACATGGGTGACTGGGGTCGGAATCGCCATTAGTTGGGGATCCTTCACCGATTGCGGTCCCTTCGCTGCATCCGCCAGGGTGGGGTAAGCATAAATGATGTTTTTGCGGCTATTGGGCTGCTTGCGGTTGCTGAGGGTGGTCATCACCCAGCCCTGATCCAGGGTTTGCAGGACGTAGTATTCCAGGTGCTTCAACCGCTCGGCAATGGTTTTAATCGCTGGGGCGATCGCCACCATCGCGTCCCCTGTTCCGCCTCCTTTCGGGGCTTCATCGATCAAAGTTTGAATCTGTTGATCGAGTGTATCCATAGCCTCTCTCCCCAAGCGCCGCACCTTACCGGCCCATCATAGCGGTCGAAGGGGGCCAATGTTCTTTGCCAAACAGGCCAATGATCTGCCGCAGAATTCCTATGCTAGGGTTGTGGCACATTACTGCCATCGGGGTTCTGCTTCCAAAGCGTGGAAGTTTTATCGGAAAAGCTATTTGAAGAACTGAAGCAAGCGACCCACGCTTCTGCCCACAGTTGTCGTGAAACTGCTAACCGCTTGAGCCAAGAGGTGCAACGCATTTGCACCGAAAGTCAGCGTATCCAGGCATCTGGGGAAGTCGATACCTGGGCCATGACCCTTGGCAAGCATCGCCTCAATCAGTGTCTCAAATACTATCGGCTCGGCTCTCGCCAAGGGCGGGTTGAGCTGCACAGCATTCTCAGTTCGATTGTTTATCGCTACATTGCCCCCAATGGCGTTCAGGTCAGCTATCAGGCCCGGCTGAGCTTGATAGAGGATTTTTTGCAGAACTTCTATGTAGAGTCCCTGAAGGCGTTTCGTCGCGAAAATATTCTGGCCGTTGACTTCCAGCCCCGGACGCTGATGGAGTTGGCGGAATATATGGCCTTCACCGAGCGCTATGGCAAGCGCCGCATCCCCTTACCCGGCCGCCGTGGTCAGCAACTAATTATTCTTAGGGCTCAGACCTTTTCAAAACAGCAGCCCCCTGAGACCGCTGTTGATATTGCTCAAGCTACGGATGCGGGGGGTGCAGAGGCGGATGATTTGCGTGAACTTCTGCCCTACCAACGGTTGCGAGAGGAGTTGGTCGCTCAGCCTGACGCTTTGCCCGAAGAAGTGCTGCGCAATCGCGTCATTGAGGCCCTGCTGGAATATCTAAAAGAGCGCAACCAAGAAGACTGTGCTGATTACTTTGCCCTGCGCCTGCTTGATCTGCCCACTGGGGAGATTGAGTCTATGCTCAATTTGACCGCCCGACAGCGGGATTACTTGCAGCAGCGATTTAAATATCACTTGATTCGCTTTGCCCTCTCCCACCATTGGGAGCTGGTCCATGAATGGTTGGAGGCGGATTTAGACCGCAATCTAGGGCTGCCGCCCAAGCAGTGGCAACAACTACAAGATTCCCTTTCACAAAAGCAAGAGAAGCTGCTGCATTTGAAACAGCAGCGGGTTGATGATGCCGAAATTGCTCAAATTTTAGGGCTGACGGCCACGCAGTTTCATAAGCAATGGTCTAAGCTGCTAGGGCAAGCTTGGGAGTTGCGGAATCTTTAGATAATTATCCGGAATGGCGGAGGGCATAGATGAACAATGACGCAGATGCCTTGAGGCGTTTTTTACTCGACCTCCTGGCCCATTTCGGCCCAACAGTCTCTTTACCATCAGGGAGCGCTGTTGGCTCAGATGAGCGTGATCTGCAATCGACCCAATCTGGGTTGGATATTCCCTCTGTAGATGATTCAAAGCTCTCTGCAGACCCTGCTTTACCAACAGCGCCCAGCACCTATACACAATCCGAGATGCCCCCTATACCTGAGTTGGGAGACCTGCCTGCTGTGCAAAGTCACTTTCAAACTGTCCTGAAACGTCGCCTTCAGTCTGAGATCGAACAGACACCGCCTCTATTCCCTTGGGAAACCGAGCTGCAAGAGTACCCCATCCATGCGTCGACACCGGCGTTGCCGATGTGGTTGACCCAATTGCAGTCTTTACGCCTCCCGACCGCCCTGCCCGATGATCTTTTGGTAGCTCTGCTTGAGCGCTGCCAAGGATTGGCTCAAGAGGCCTTACAGCCTGGGGTAAAGCTGGTGCAAGCGGTGGAATCTATCTTTCCTGAGCAGCCCCAAGCCATCAATCAAATTGCTGGGCTGGTGCTAGCTGGTGCCACTCGCGATGGCGCCCCTCAAGATTTCCAAGCCCTGGAGGCGGCCTTCCCAGAAGGATATGACGGGGCCAACCCTCATCAACAGGTCACCCTGGCGATGTTGGCGGCTCAGGATATCTTTGACGCCCTCACCCTTAAGGTCACGGCGGCTAACCCTGTGATGAGTCGTCATTGGCAGACCAGCCGCGGCTTGGTTACCTTGACGGCTACCTATGAACCTGGGGCGATCGCTCGACTCCATTTGTCTGCTGATCTTCCGGCGGCGGGCCATATGTCCATTAACAGTTTGGGAGAAACCGTCACCCAAACCGGGCCAGGGGTCCTCAATCTAATGGTGAGCGATCCTGAATCAGAGCGGGTTTATGCTCTAGAAGTGGGTCTGGGCGATCCGGAGGGTTCGACGTTAAATTTTGCCCTCATGTGCAACGACTAAGCTCGTTCTGCCCAAGGATGCCTGCCCTTCGCCATGGCGAAGGGCTCAACGTTTTCTACCCAAATCGATGACTGGGAATTAAACCCTTCAAATTACTTTGATTCTCAGTTGCCAAAGAAAATACCTGGCCATTGCTACGCCGCGCGATAACCGATGTAGGGGCACCTCTTGTGGGTGCCCTCGATAACTGCCGGAGGGTACGAATCGGGAAGCGTGTTCAGGGGCGATTGGCGGCGGGTAGGCACTAGACTTATCCCTACCGAGGTAAACTCTGGAAATCTCCTAAGCATTCTGTCGATTTGACAAGAAGTCTATTCTGGACGGAGGCAGCGCGTGAGCATCAACGGCAGTTGGCAAGACTGGGGCTTTGTGGTGATTTACCTTGCCTTTGCGCTGTTTGTGACTTGGGGTGTATTTGCCTCAAAGCAATAGGGCCAAGCTTTATGTAACCCAACCCTTAATTTCAACGGATGTAAGGGTACGGTTGAGCTTAATGTATTCGGTTTGGGCGGCGCGTAGAATGTGTTTCATCATTACAGGCTCGTCGGCATCCGCCGCGATGAAGGCGGCATTCAAGGCAATGGAGCGAATGTTACCACCGGTCACATCCAGGCGACCCAGTTTGCGAAAGTCCAGTCCCTCTGTGGGTAATTGCTTCGGGAAAATACGCTGCCAAATTTCACTGCGATCGCTGGCTTTCGGAAACGGAAAGGTGACAATAAATCGGATGCGTCTGAGGAAGGCTTGATCGAGAGAATCTTTCAGATTTGTGGTCAGGATCGCCAACCCTTGGTAAGACTCCATGCGCTGCAGCAAATAGCTGACTTCTATATTGGCGTGGCGATCGTGGCTATCTTTCACCTCGCTGCGTTTGCCAAACAGGGCGTCAGCCTCGTCAAAGAGCAAAATGGCCCCGCCCGTTTCTGCCGCATCAAAAATTTTCCGTAGATTTTTCTCCGTTTCGCCAATGTATTTGCTCATCACCGCACTCAAGTCAATGCGGTAGAGATCTAGCTTAAACTCCTGCGCCAGCACTTCAGCGGCCATGGTTTTTCCGGTGCCGCTAGCCCCGGCAAACAGGGCACTCAGGCCCAGCCCCCGCTTAGTCTTCTGGGCAAAACCCCAGTCTTGATACACTTTTGCCCGTTGCCGCAATTGGGCCGTGATATCTTGCAGCACCTGTTTTTCGCGATCGGGCAGCACCAGATCGTCCCAATCGGCATCGGCATCGATGCGCTGAGCCAAGCTCTCTAGCTGGGGGCGGGCCTGCATTCGGCAAAAGTCCCAGAGGCGATCAGGCAGCGTTGAGTCGTCCGGTTCACCCGTGACTGAGAGCCCTGCCGCTTGAATAATGGCCGGAGAAAGCTTGAACTGGGAGGCCAGGGTGCTGAGATGGCCATTGAGGTGGGTCTGACCCAGACTGGTTTGCCACAAATCGAGCTGCTCTTGATAACTCAGGTGCTCAACTTCAAACGGAATAATCGACAATCGGGGAATGTAGAGACGTTGAATCGTGGAAACCATCAGCGGGGTGCCCACTGATTGTAAAAAGGGCGCGATCGCCACTTTTTGTGATGACTCACCCTTACTTTGGGGCTCAGCATCCAACCACAGCACACTCGGAGAAAGCTTGACGAGCCGTTGCCAGCGAATCACAAAAGTTTTGAGCGCCTGGGGTTCAGCAGGTAGGTGTTCGACAGAGAGGCTATAGAGGGGCTGTTGCAAATATTGACTGACGGCTGTCGCGATCGCCCATTTTTGCTCTAACCCTGTGCCACAAAGCTGCACCATCGGGCTTGAATCCGCCCCTTTTTTCAGAAATTGGCCAATCTGCTGGGCAATGGGTTGATGGGATGTTTGGAGTGCTAAAGGGGACGTCGATATTGCCGCTGTATCCAGCACCTTGAGCAGTTGGGCATCTTGATAGGGTTCACCCAACACATAATGGAGAATACTCTCATCAATTTGTAAACGCGCGTGGGAAACATCTTCACCCAGGGCTCCGGCAATGAGTTGCCAATGTCGTAGAGCCCCCTGGGGCGTCATCGCACTCCAATGATGATCCCCTTGGAACGTGCTGTAGGCCAGGTTGAAAGTGGGGTAGTTAAGGATGGCATTTTGATGAATGCCCGCAAACAGGTTGGGGAAGCGAGAATGAATCGCGCGCCCCACGCACAGTAACAGCACATAGCGTTCAAATTCAGAAAGGTGCAGGCAGTTGCACAGGGTCTCCAGGGCTGGAGGAGGCTCCATATGGGCCGAGATTTCGGCTGGATTAACCTGCCCTGAAAAGCCAAAAGGTTCTAATTCGCTCTGAAGCTGCGCCGCCTTCAGATGCAGTTGGTAGCCTGCATTATTGAGGACCACCATCAAGTACTGAAGATTGGCCTGCTGCCAAGCTGTATTTACTTTGCTTATGACAGGGGGTGAGGGCACTGGGGTAATTGCGGCATAAACAGCAGAAAATTGCTTTTCTGTCGGCACGAAAAGGCTTTATCCATACTCCATAGGCTATCTGACCTCCAGAATTAAGGATAGGTTTCTACGCTAATATCAGGGCCTCAGCCATCTCGGCAATTACGATGGGCGAAACGCGTAAAAAAACTTCTAAGCAGCGTTTAGATACCCTGTTAGTGACCCAGGGCTGGTGCGAGACTCGGCAGCAGGCCCAGCGGGTGATCCGGGCAGGTGAGGTCCAGGTCAATCAACAGGTTATAGATAAACCCGGCACAACTATCGCCACTGAAAGCAAGATTCAGGTGAAGCAAAAATCTCCCTATGTATCGCGGGGGGGTGAAAAGCTGGCGAAGGCGTTAACCACTTTTGAGATTAGGGTGCGAGATCGCGTCTGTCTAGACGGCGGGATCTCGACCGGTGGCTTTACCGACTGCCTGCTGCAGCAAGGGGCGGCTCAGGTTTACGGTATCGACGTGGGCTACGGCCAGGTTGCCTGGCGTTTGCGCCAAGACCCCCACGTCATTCTCAGGGAGCGTACGAACCTCCGCTATCTCTGCGCCGACGATCTATATGAGACCAACGCCATACGTCCTGACCTAGGGGTGATGGACGTTTCATTTATTTCTCTCACTAAAGTGTTGCCCGCCTTTTGGCAACTACTACAGCCCCCCCGTGAAGCCGTTCTTCTAGTCAAGCCTCAGTTTGAGGTGGGTCGAGAAAAGGTCGGCAAACGGGGTGTGGTGCGCGATCCTGGGGATCAGGCTGAGGCCATTTGGCGCGTCCTTGAAACGGCTCGAGCCCTAGGATGGTGCGATCTCGACCTGACCTACTCCCCGATTACAGGTCCGGCTGGCAACATCGAATATCTACTCTGGCTCACCATGCCCACTGGCGAGGCCAACTGCTTGGGCCTAACCCTAAGGCAAGTGCAAGATCTAACCCTTGCGGCAAAGCAATCGCTAGCCCCTAATATTGCTCGGCGCAAATAACGCTAACTCCCCAACTCCCTAGCTCCCCAATTCCCCAACTCCCCAACTCCCTAACTCCAATCATCGCGACTCCCACGGATTTGGCGATAGACGGTAGCCGCCTGATGGATTTTCTGAGTTTGGTTGAATAAGGTGGCCTCGGTCAGGCTCCACTTTTTGAGCACTTTTTCCAGATCAACTAGGATATCTCGGGCACCGGGAAAGCCTTTATAGCGGGTCAGCAACCGTCCTAGCTCTGCCAACCCATAATCGTCTGGGTCTTGGGTTAGTAGCTTATTGACGATGGCGCGATCGCCAGAATATTGAGGATGTCGTTGATCGGTTGATTCCGCCGCCATAGATTGCCCTCAAACTACCGGATTTCAGTTTAGACCACGCCTGAGTGAGTTGAATCAATCCTCTAATGCTGCCCCTGCGGCCTGATCTAATAGCCACCAGAGCTCACCCTGGGGTTGGATCAAGCGAGAAGGATATTGCTGGCTATCGGCGGTTTCGGCAAAAACGGCCTTTAATGCCGTTTGTTTATTGGCTCCACTCACTAAAAACATTACACAGCGGCTTTGGTTAATCAGCGGCACGGTAAAGGTGATGCGGGGGTTATCGCCTTTATTGCCGACTGTGACCCAGCAATCGCTCACGGCTAAAGCTGGGGTGTGGGGAAACAGGGAGGCGGTATGGCCATCATCGCCCATGCCCAGCAGCACCACATCAAAAATAGGCGTCTGGCCCATCACCGTTTCTACCGTGGTTTGATACTGATCGGCAGCGGCTTGGGGTGTTGCCGCCGTAGTTGGCACTGGGTAAACCTGCTCAGCGGGTAGCGATACTTGATCCAGCCATGCGGCTTTGGCCATGCCAGCATTACTGTCGGGATGATCAATGGGCACGTAGCGCTCATCCCCCCAAAAAATATGCAGGCGCGACCAGGGCAAGGTTTCTTGGGCAAGGGCTTCGTATAAAGGCTTGGGCGTGCTGCCGCCTGCGAGGGCGAGGTAGCAAATGCCGCGATCCGCGATCGCGGTTTTGATTTGGTCAACCACAAGGATTCGCGCCCGCTCAACCAACGCAGCCCGATCATCATGGACCTCAACGTGAACGCTTGCAGCCATCGTTTCACCCATAAAATCCGTACGGTTGCAGCCTAAACGATTTATTCAAGGTGCTGGGGCGACTTAAGCTTTTAATCAACTCGTTTCTTGGGGCGGGCGCGGCAATCTTTTCCTTGCCTTAAGTCGTGAATCAATTAGGCACCCTAGAATAGATGCGGTTTATTCAGCGATCGCAATGGTTTCTGTTGTGTTGCCATGCCTTAACGAGTTGCGCCATGGCTACCTGCCCAAAATTCTGGAAAATTTAGCCCAGCAGCAGGGTAATCATGAATTCATCGCGGTGGTCAGCCCTAGTCAAGATGACACCTTGGCGACCTTGCAGCAGGCCAAGGGCTGGCGCGTGATCGCCACAGAAGCTCAAAACCGCGCCCAACGCCTCACCATCGGCATTGCTGCTAGCACCTCTGAAACAGTGCTGCTGCACCACCCTGCGACGGTGTTGCCTACCCATACAGCCCTTCAACAAATTGACCAGGCGGTGCTCAACTCCGACGTGACTTGGGGTGGGTTTCACCATGGCTTTGACTGGGATCACTGGCTGCTGCAGTTTACCTCCTGGTATTCAAACCAAGTGCGGGCCAGGCTGGGGCAGATTCTCTATTTAGATCACTGCATTTTTGCCCGCAAATCAGCCCTAGAGGCCATTTCAGGTGTGCCAGATCTCGATATTTTTGAAGACACAGCCCTCAGCCAAAAGCTGCAGGCCTTTGGCCCACCTTACTTGTTGCCAAGGGCAATCACGACCTCAGCCCGTCGTTTTCGGAATCGTGGAATTTATCAACAGGCAATGCTCAACCAGGGCTTAAAGCTGATGTACCACAGTGGCCTTGATCCTCAATGGATGAATCGACTCTACGAACGACGCAGCCAGATAAATGTCAACTACAGCTCACCAGAGCCTTAAGAGCCATCGATTATCGTAACTGCCCCGCCAATTCGATAGAGCTGGCCAACCTCGCTGCCCGCCCGCAGATGAATCGCGGGCTAATTGGGGAAAGTCTACGGTCAGTAAAGCGGGCGTGGTCATGCGCACCCAGTAAGGGTTTCATTATTAATTGTCCACACGCCCTAAGATGCCGCATGTCAAAAACATTTTTGCTCAGTGCTTTTTTGCGAATCGCCCAAACAGTCCTCCGCTTTTCTTCTTTTTGGTCTCACTGCCACTGAGGTCACTTAGATCCAGATTCATCTGCTTAGCATATTTCAGAGCCACAGGGTTGCGGGAGTTGAGCTTTAAAGCCTGCCGAATATGGACTTTTGCCATGCCACCCATTTTATTCAGCAAATAAGCCTGACCTAGCATGGTGTGATAGTCACTGTTGCTAGATTCAATCCGCACTGCATCTCGTAGTTCTTGAATGGCTTGCGCGTACTTCTTATTCGCAATGTAGGTCTTGGCCCGATCAATGTGCCGCTGAGCATAATTGATTGGCGGCCCCGAAACAGGTTGCCCTGAGACGTTGTCAGCCGTAACCGTAACTGGCTGCTGCACAGCCGCAGACGAAACCAACCCCGTACGCTTTTCACGAATGACGGGCTCTCCCATCTTTCGTCGCAGGTAAATCAGATTGAGCTCCGCGATCGCGGCTGTGCGCCGAGCAAAGGCATCGGAGGAGCTATATTGAGCTTCCGATAATTTTGAAAGCGCTTGCTCATAAAAGACATCTACCTCTGGCTCTGGGTTTTCTTTGAGTTGTTTTGCCAACTCCCCCCGCGCCAAGAGCTTTTGTTCACGGCTCAAGCGCCTCACCTTAAATCGCAACGTCGCTAACGTTTCGGAGCGTCCCTTGTCCTGCTTTAGCCGCTGATAGGCAGGATTAACCAGACGCGTCAAGACTTGGTTCGCAAATTCTCGACCCGATTCCTCTTCTGTTGCTTGAATATCGGGGTGAAGCTGCTTCGCCACTTGCCGATATCGTTTCAAAATGCGCCGCTCATCAGCAGTAACTGCTATCCCCAAAACCGCATAAGGATCGGCAGAGTATCGCTTAATCCAATCTGGTGAAAAGGGCGCAGTTGACATGCAAAACGACTCAGCACAGGAGAAAGTTTAGGCTGCTCTTAAGGCTATTAACCTTAAGGCAGGCGTTTCGGCAGTTTTTGCCTCCGCCCTTGTTGGACTGCCAAAGAGCTTCAAATCCAACCTTTCGCGGTGTTAACAAATCCGCGCACACACGAGAGAACCCTCGAATCTCTGTTTCATGGGATGAAACCCCACTGCTCTTATTACCTACCCTAACTCAAGGAACAGCCCCCGATGCTAACTTCAAGGATTCCACCCATGAGCTGAAGGTAACAGCTCACTTTACTGACTTTCCAGTCCTAACCTAAAGTTTTGCTCCTCCGGCAAGTCCTAAGTTTACTTCTTGATTATTTAAGCTAGTCTATGGCGGAGGAACCAACGAGAGGATGGCGGTGACTGGATGGGGCAATTGGGTAGTCCGGTTTGTGAACATTCTGCTAATAAGCGCCGAGTTGCTGCAGCCCTAGCCTTTGCCGGGGCACTGAACCCACTTCCCTTACCGCTTGCAGGACTGCATAAATTTTATTTGGGCGACCCTCGCTGGGGGGTCGTCTATCTGCTGTTGAACTGGACCCAAATCCCTCGCATTGCTTGTGCCTTAGAGGGGGTATGGTATCTATTGCCCTGGGCAGGGCGCGATATTAGCTTGGTCACACTGGGCTCTGGGCAGGCCAGCGAAACGAAGATTGCCCTAGCCCAGCAGACTCAGGTAATGGCAGCAACCATTCGCGAACTCGAGAAACTTCGTCAAGAGGGGCTGGTGACGGAATGGGAGTTTGAACAACAACGTCGGCAATTGTTGGAAACACCAGGAGACTAGCATTTAGGGCATGGCTACGAATAACCTAACGAATTGGGACTTCTGGAAGTGGCGGTTCCATCCCTTATATGCAAGGCTCAAACGGAATTCTCGGGCTCGTCTCCGCTCTGAGACAGAAATTATGGGTGCAGTTGCTTTGGGGGTCCAAATTGACGTGAATCGGGCTTCGATTGAGGATTGGCTGCGGTTGCCGGGGATCTCAATTCATCAGGCTCGAACCCTGGTGACATTAACGAAGCAGGGAAAATACTTTGTGTGCTTAGAAGATCTAGCCCGGACCCTAGGGGTCGCAGAAAGCAACTTGCAACCATTGGCACCCATTTTGCAGTTTTGTTACTACGACAGTGCCTTACTCAACCAGAATCAACTGAGTCAGACACCCAATTGCTAGGGGCTGTAGAGAATTAAAGCTGGATTCCTTGCGGCAAGACGGTTATAGCCTCCAGCATGACTCACCCGAGCGGGCGTAGTCATGCTTGTCCCACAAAGGTGGCGACGTCCAAATGGCTGGCAGGATGTTTGCAATGAACGTTGTGTTATGTAACAAATGTTAAGCTAGCAAGAACATCTGGATCGATCCAGGTACCTATAAAAAATTGGGCAATTTTAGCCCCTTTCATTTTGCTGCTGTTGCGAGTTAATAGGCCCCCATTATGACCCATACTGTTTCCCAAGTGCCGACGGAGACCTTACAGAGTGCCATCAAGTTAGCCCAGGATGTTAAGACCCAAGAACAGGCTCATGCTGCGTTCAATACCCTCTACGATGATCTGCGCGGGCATGATCCTGAGACTGCCGAAATGATGCAAATGCTATGGCGTGAGTATGTGGCCTCTCGGCGATCTGCCGCATTCTGGCAGGAGCTTTGCCAGGTTGAAAAGCATTTGTCTGAGCGAATTACGGAAAGCCATATTCAACTGCGTCAGAACTATTTGCGCCTCATGCAAGAGCAGTAAGTTTTCAAAAATCATTGTTTTGAGATCGCCAAGGAGCCGCAGCTCCTTGGCGTTTTTATATCAATAATGCGATTTCTAGGGATTGATTTAGGGTGGCAATCAGGAGCAAGTGGCCTTTGCTGTTTAAGCCTAGTCGACCAAGTTCTAATCTTGGATGATCTGACGCGGCTGGATACTAAAGCCGAGGTTTTAGATTGGGTAGATGCTAAAGCTCCAGCAGGGCAGCCAGCCATGATCGCGATCGATGCCCCGACAGTGATTCCCAATGCAACCGGAATGCGCTGGCCCGATCGCCTCGCCCACAAACACTTTGGTAAATATGATGCCGGTTGCTATCCCGCTAATCAAGGTCGTCCCTTTGCCCAAACCCTCATTCAATTTAGCCAAGCCCTCGAAAATCGAGGCTTCTGCCATGCCCCAACGGTAGTACCTCAGCGGCGAGGGCGATATCAGATTGAGATGTTTCCCCACCCTGCAACCATCCATCTATTCCATCTCGATCGGATTTTGAAATATAAGAAGGGCCGTGTTGCCCAACGACGTACCGAGTTGCATAAATTGCGCTCCCTGCAGCTTTCTATCCTGCCGACGTTAGCGCCTGCTCTGGCCCTATCCGCAGAGCAACTCCCCTTAATTCCGGCGGGGGGCGCCCAACTCAAAGCCGTAGAAGATCAATTAGACAGCGTCATTTGCGCCTATGCAGGAGCCCATTGGTGGTGGTGGGGAATTGAACGCAATTGGGTATTAGGGTCGCTCGATACGGGGTTTATCGTCGTACCAGCCCCCGATCAGGGGCCGAGTCCAGTAGAACAGACCCAGCCGTAGCAGAATCAGTGAGTTATTGGCCCTGAACCAGTCCCTTCAAAAACCACCCTGCGACTAGCCCCAATCCGCCGAAGCGTACTGCTTGCCAGAAGGGTTCGGCCAGGGTCTGCCAAGGTAAGGTTGCACTCACCAACTCGGTCTCTAAGGTCTCAAGCTGTTGATGAATGGCGAGAAGTTCTGCTTCTGGCAAAGTGGGCGTTGTTAATCTTTGCCTTAAGGTTTGCTGCTGTTGTTGGATGTGGTGAATCTCGTCAAAATGTTGGCGGAGCTGACGAATGGCCGTTTCTAGCGCAGTCAACTCTGACTGAAATTGTTCGGGGTTGAGAGGGTTGGGGGCAGAGGGTTGTAACGCCCCTTTTGATCCCAGGGGGTGTCGCGAGCTCCACTGGGGCTGACGGACTAAGGCGGCTAGTTTCCGAAAAAATCGAAAGAATCGCACGAAACGGCGGTTCATGTACACAATGGGAAAGAATAATGGTCAATGATAGCGAGCATTTTGAACATGCCTGAATCGGTAAACACCCCAGCCCCAGTTCAAGCATCTTCTGCAGTGGCAAACCCCTTAGACCTAGCTCAAGCCTTAGCCCTGCAACTGGCAATTAAGCCCAATGACTGGCACCGCCTTAACCGTAATCGTAATATCCGTGCCCAAGAGCAAGCCGCAACAGCCTTGGTTTATTTGCTGAAGAACCAACCGGAAGAGGCTCTGGAAAGGCTGCAACAAGCGGTAGGCTGGCTTGATAAAAGTCTGACGGCCCCCCCTTGTCCAACCCATGGTCATCGCGGCCAAGGCAAGCAATCAACGCGCTAGCGCTTTTACGGGAGCTTTCTGATTTTGCACGCCAAAGCGTGCAATGTGATGGATCAAACCTTTAACGAATGCGGGGAAACTGGAACCACTTTTTGACTTGTTTGCAGAGGTGCAGCTCACGGCCACCGCTGGCCCAGCGAACTTCATCAAAAACCTGGTGAAGAATATATAGCCCTCGTCCGCAGTCGCCCACATCGGCGGCAGATACAGCCTCCGATGGCGGGTCATCACAGCCACAAGGGGGCTCAAAACCACTGCCTTGGTCAGCAATCACCCACCAATGACGACCTTGGGCAACGGTATAGCGAACGGAAATAACCTTATGCTGATCGAGCTGGTTACCATGTTTGACGGCGTTTACCAGTGCTTCTTGCAGACCTAATCGAACTTCGGGTCGCCAGCGATGGGGTACCCTCGCCAAAAGCTGGTCTAAGATCGGACAAAGGTATAGCGTTGAAACAAAGCTCAAAGTCCCCCACTGATGATTAACAGGGGGCGGAGAAAGCGCTACCACCAGATATCCCCCAATAAATGTGACTGCTTCCTATGATTCGAGAGCGATCGCATAAATAGCGTTGAAATCAAAATTGCTAATTCGCTTGGAATGTACGAACTATCTATAACTGACTTAAAGGCTGAATCACTAATTCGAAACTTTTATAACGGTAGAATCGCTCACCACTAACCCTGACTCAGCCCTTCTTCGACTGCTGTTGCTCCGAAATTTCTAGGGCCGCACTTAATTATATCAAACAGCGTTCGGGGGTAAAAATCAGGCCAATAATGGTACCTGGACTTTTACCAAGGTTTAGGCATAATAAGGACAGCTTCTATAAATCAAGCCTTTCAATCAAACATTTAAACGTCCTGATATCTGATTTGGCCCAGGTCTGACCTGGGTTTTTTCTTAGGGATCCATAGGGGAAAGCATCACCAGAGCGTCCAGTTGCATGGCTTCTGGAGTGAATGAGGCAGTGACGCTGATGGTTTGTACGGTACCCAGCAGTTGTTGACCCAGGTCAATGGAAGGGATTTCATCAATGGTCTCTGAGGCTTCTGCCCCAAGCTCGAAGGCATTGCTGATTAGGGATAGGCTAGAGCTGATATTGGTATAGAAATAGCCCTGATTTGCCTCAGGGAAACCTCGGGTCGCCCGCTGAAACCAAACTGCGTCTTGCAGAGACTGCCGTTCTGACAGATTGAGTACGTGATTTAGGGATGGGCCGCTGGTGGTAATGACGGCAATGTCGTCCTGTTCAGCCCATCCATGGGCCAGGAAATGGGTTGGAACGCCAGAACCCAGATCCAATTCCCAACTGCTGGCGGCCTGTTCGTTAATGCTGAGCGGCTCAACGGAGAAAAAGGTTGTGCCTAAGCGCTGATCAAGTTGTTTAAAGGTTGCTTCGGCAGTGGCGCGATCGCTGGTTTGAATGGCCAAACCCAGCCCCACCTGCAGGCCTGGGTCAAATTCTGTTAGGGGCGTGTCTGGGGTTGGAAACAGAAAAAATGCAAAGTCCCCATCCATCCAGCCGAAGATATCTTCATCTAAATCGAGGCCCGTCAAGGCTTGAACGAACAGCCGCCCCTGGGCCAAGAGCGTATCCGTTGACTCATCCAGGTCAAGGACGGCGGTAACCTGTTCCCAAACCCCTGCCAGGTTGCGGCCGTTGATCATCAAATAGGTGGCACTGGGTACAAAGGCAAGGGACGCATCTGTGGCAGGTGGGGGTGGCGTGACTAGACTGCGCAGGATCGAATCGTCGTAGTAAAGACGGCCCTGAAAGCGCAGCCCTTCCCGTTGGGGGTAAACATAGGCTTCAATCGTGCTGTCTAGCTCAAGGGCAGCAAGCTGGGCTAAATCTTCAGCAGAAATGTCGTCTAAGAGCGGCGGCAGCGGGATCTGAAACAACAAATCATCTAAAGCGCTCTCAACCAACGCGTATTTGACAATTTCAGACAGATTGCCGTAAAGGGCACCCAGGGCACGGTCGTAGTTGACATTGTTAACCGTCCGCTGGAATCGAGGTCGCACCGCGAGGCTATCCGCCGAATCTCGGGGCCGTTGATCTAGCCAGCGGCGGATGGCGGCTGGAGACTCTGCGGCCACAAAGGTGTCGGGTAACACCGCGATCGCGAGACCGGGCTGTTCGAGTTGGGGCGGCGCTTCCGCGGGTGCTGGATCTGGAAGCTCAACCTCTGGCAGCGCTTTTGTGCGGTCGGGGTTACCCAGAGCTGAGAGCCAATTCGGGACTTGTGAGTGCTGGAACGGGTTGAAGTTTTGGGGGGATAGAGATGGCGCGATTTTTTTGAGGTCCTCTGCCTCAGGGATTTCTGGTTCCTCGGTGTCCTCAGTCTCTTCGGCATAGACCGGTTGCCAATACAAGACCTCAACCTCTTGATAGCGCTGGATTTCGGGGGTCGCTTCACGGGCCGCTTCAATTTCAGCGGTGAATCCTGTGAAGGCAGCCTCATTAGCGATGGGAGCGACCATCACCATATGCTCTTCTAGGATGGTGGGCTGAGCACGGGGCAGGGGCAATACCGCCACCGCTACCGTATCGCCAACCCAAGGGGCGATCGTGGCTTGATAGTCCAAATCATTGGGCAAAAACGCCAGCCCACCTAGATCAGGGGTTTCCCCGCTATCTGCCGTCGCGATTTGGAAAAACGCGTATCGGTTCAGCCTGTCCCAGGTTTCGGGGCGCGTATCAAACAGGACAACATAGGCGGTATCCTCTGGCAGTTGGGTGGCTGGATCCAGAGTATCGGCAAGGGCTGGACTCGCCCAGAGCGGCAGGGCCATCGCGCCTAAAACGCCCAGGAACCAGGGATATTGCATCACGCGTCTCCATATCTGTTTGCGCCCGTCTTCATCCCGCATTATCCCTGAGGAATCGATAAATAGGGCGTAGACCCGTACCCAGTCGGAGCGGTTTCGCCCCTCGGGGGTCAGCGAGATGTTCTTTACAATCAGGGACAAGAGAACTCCGATGGATTGGGAGTTTTTCTTTGAGAGTATTCCATCTAAAGAAGCATCCCAGCTTTCGCTATGGCGAACGGGTGTTGTCTAGACAGACGCATCAATCCTTGACGGGTGTTTGGACAAGTAATTAGCTGGAAAACTCTAACCGAGATTTTGATGTCTGGAGACGCGTATGAATCAATTCAAAACGGTTGCCCTGCTGGGAGCGCTGAGTGCCCTGCTGATCACCATTAGCTACAGCGTGTTTGGGGGTGCCTTAGGGGTGGCAGCAGGAATTGGCTTAGCGGCCCTGACCAATTTGGGGGCCTGGTACTACTCCGATCGCTTGGTGTTGACAGCCTATCAGGCTCAGCCGGTCACCCCCGAAGCAGCCCCTGATCTCCATCGGATGGTGGCTCGCCTCACCCAAAAGGCCAATATCCCTCAGCCTGCTATCTACGTGCTGCCCAACCCCGCTGCAAATGCCTTCGCGACTGGACGCGATCCAGACCATGCGGCGATCGCCGTCACCCAAGGCATTCTAGATTTGCTGCCAGCGGATGAACTGGAAGGGGTGATTGCCCACGAGCTTACCCATGTGATCAACCGCGACACCCTCACCCAAGCGGTCGCCGCCACCATTGCTGGCGCCATCTCATTCCTCGCCCAAATGCTCAGCTACGCGCTCTGGTTTGGGGGGGGCTCCCGCGATGATGACGGCCCTAGCCCGTTAGCGCTACTCGCCACAGTCCTGTTGGCCCCCGTCGCCGCTACGGTGATTCAACTGGGGATTTCTCGCACCCGTGAGTTTTCTGCCGATGCTGGGGCCGCTGAGCTGACGGGCAATCCCCTCGCTTTGGCCAGTGCGCTGCATCGCTTAGAGAATCGGGCTCAGCAAATGCCCATGGGGGGCAACCCAGCCTTTGCGCCGTTGATGATTGTGAATGCCCCGGCCAAACAGATGATGGCGCGGCTTTTCTCAACCCATCCCAGTACAGAGCAGCGGGTTGAGCGTTTGACGACCATGTCGATTCCCGGCAAAACGGCGGTAGAGCTATAGTTCTAGCCATTAACCGAGCCAGATTAAAAGAGACTTTCAAAGAGCCTTACAGAGATCGCTACAAGGCTCTTTTTTGATAAATAGTCGGGAGCCATATGCGGCATTAGTTATGGCCAATCTGCCAAAATCCATCTATATAAAAAAGCAACATGCCTTTAAATCCCATAGAGATAGCCAGAAGAGAGAAGTTAGCTTTCGAGATGATTAAAGCTAACTTCGGGACCCAGGCTGGCGAGTACAGCTCTACTTTGTTTGTCTCGCATCATCTAGAGAATATTAAGGGAGCCTACTGGGAGAAACACCTGGGAAGTGCCCACCCAGAGCCAATGCAAGTCTTGAATATTCTGCTTTCACATTGGGGCGAAGAGGACGACAATAGCACTGATTCTCTATATTTCACGCTCCCAGAAGACGTCACGAACTATGGCCTCTGCGTGCGATTTGCTGAGACGGGACAAATTGAAAGCATCACGATGGATAGCTGAAGAACTCTCACAAAGGCAAAAGGCATAAGGTTTACCGCTCAGCAAATGCTTGGACATCGAGCTTTGAGCCTGAAGCCCTGACATATAAGAAACAGATGTCTAGAGCTTTAGCAAATAAGGCTCAACCCGACCAGTGACAACGTATGATCGATACGGTGAAGCTGATCTAGGGCGTTCGCTGCCTCAGGATTTAAGGGTCACCATTGTCTTTTTGCAGGTCGGTCCAATTTTGGTTATGGGGAATCAGCTCAACTCCAACGGCTCAACTATCGGAGAGATTGAACTCTCTCAGGACGCGGTTGATGCGTTGATTCAGCGGGTTAGTGAGGCAATGGATACCCTCACCTTTGACGCCCATGACCAGGGCACCCTCCGACAGCTCGTGGCGGGCTTTGCCGATACTCGCGGCATGGTGCGGCTCCGCATTGCTGAAACCCTGGGCGAAATGGGCGAAGCCGTCACCCCTGTGGTCTTAGAGGGGTTGAGAGAACACCCCAACCCAGTGGTGCGTCGGGCCTGTGCCAAGACCATGACCATCATTGCCGATCCTGAAGCGGTGCCCACCTTGGTGGAGGCATTCCTCCATGATGAAGACACCGTCGTTCATGGCTCCTCGGTTGGGGCGCTGGCCCGCATTGGAGAACCGGCAGTGCCGGATTTGCTGAGGGTCCTAGAGAACCCTGAGTATCCAGAGGTAACCAAAGGTCATGCCGCTTGGGCCTTGGCCTTTATGGGCGCTGAAGCCGAACCGCATTTAATGCAGGTATTGGCGTCTGATTCTAGTGAGGTGCGGGCCGCCGTGATTGGGGCCTTGGCCAAAATCCTGCAGGAAAATCCCGACGCCGACTCCGCCAATATTCTGATCAAGGCCCTGGAAGATCCGGTCGAAGATGTGCGCTGTGAAGCCGCTGCCGCGATTGGGAACTTGGCCTATCAACCAGCACTTCCCAACTTATTGACTCTGCTCAAGCATCCCAGCGCCGAAAGCCGTCGCTCTGCGGCCCTGGCACTCATGAAGGTCGGCGATCTCGCCGCCATGGAGCCGTTGCAAACTGCCCTGGCCCATGAGTCAGAGGAACCAGTGCAGCAGGTGATTAAACTTGCCATCACGCTGTTGGAGCGGCAAAGCGACGACTAGGAAGGGTTATCACGATTCCCGTTTCTAGCAAATATACGGTGCGTTACGCTTCGCTAACGGCACCCTACAACTAGCCCCCCGGCTCCTATGGCTCCCCTGCCCGCCAGAACTACTATCCCGGCTGATTCTTCATCACCAGCTCTAGGCGAGACAGGGCGCTAACAGCGGTTTCTTTCACATAGGTATCCAGCGATTCGTCCTCGGCGAGGCGCGCTAGGGTGCTCAAAGCTTTTTCTCCGCCAATGGAGGCGATCGCATTGGTGATCGAGACTTCTAGGGCAATATTGTCTGTGGTTGCCATCACCTCCAAGAGCGGATCTAAAGCCGGTTCGCCAATTTCCCCCAGGGCCATGGCTGAGGCAATACTGACCACCGGATTGGGATCATTTAAAGCGGTCTTGAGCCCCTGGATCCCATCTGTCGGAAAGGGATCTTCTGGATAATTTAGCGCCACCTGGGCCAAAGCTTTGGCGGCACTGCCCCGAGCTGTCACATCTTCATGGTTTAGCAACACCTCTAACAGCGGCGGCACCGTATCGGTCCCGATCGCCCCTAGAGTCTTCACAGAAGCGCGACGGTACACCACGTCTTCTTCATCCAGATTGGCCATCAATTTAGGAATCGTGGTCTCGTCACAGCTCTCGACGATTTCCACCATGGCGCGTTGACGGAGATTGGGGTTGGGATGCTTTAGTTGCTCAAACAGAGAATCTTGGGCCATGACAGGGTTAGAAATGGGATCGGTTACAGGTCAATAGAAAACTGGGCTTGGGAGATCTCCAGGAAAGAAGATACCCCACCGCCTGCGGCACCTCCCGCGCTTCGCGCCGCTGCGCTAGAGCCAAGGGGAGGTTGGGAGGGGTCTGTCTTTCAAGGCGGGTAAAAACAATTCCAGAAGCCCCCTTAGCTAGGAATAGGTGCCGCTGATAGGCTTTGAGCCTTGGCTCGCACCAGCCAATCAGGGTCTTCCAGTAGCTGGGCTGCGCCACGGGTATCGCCCAGTTTTTCGAGGGCCATCAAAGCCGCATATTTTAAGTCCCAGATAGGGGTGCCCAAAACGCGATTGATTTCAGGTATGGCTTTGGTATCGCCTAGCTCACCTAGGGCGATCGCTGCCGCGGCTCGCGACTTTTGGAATTGAGGTGCCTTATTGTTGAGCGCCTCAATTAATAGGTCGTAGGCTGGTCGATGCTTTAACCAACCGAACAGCTTCATGACATGGAAGTGTGCGCCATAGTCGTTGTGGGCTTCTTCCTCATAGGTGGCAAATAAAGCCGCTGGTGTTTCTGCAGGATGGGTCTCCAAAAGAGTTTGGGTGGCAAGATAGCTGCGGCCAAAATCTGTTTCATAGAGTTCGTGGATTAAGGTCGCCAAGGGGAGCGCCTGATCATAGCGATGGACCAAATTCAGAGTCGACGGGTGATCGCGCAGGGTTTGCTCTAGGTGGGGCTGCACCGTCTCAAAGGTCAGCTTGTTTGCCGCCACACCCGCTTCTGCCAGGGCTCGAATCCCACGGAGACGAAACACTAAAGAAATAGGGCAGCGGGCAATATCAGGGATGGCATCCAAATACTGGGCGTCAATCAAGTCTTGAATGCACAGCCGTCGGGCAAACACGCTGGGGCTCTGCAGCAGAGCAACCACCCGATCCATTGCGCTGTAATCCTGGGTCCAGCGACAGACTGTGGCCGTGGCCGCGCTGGCGATGGGCGCGTCCTCTGAATTGATAAAGGGACGAACCCGCTCTAGGGCTGGGGCATAGTTCAGCTTGGCCAGGGCATGGATAATGACGCGATAGCTTTGCCCAGGGCGCTCTAGCAGCTGAGCGATATCTGCCAAAATGGCCCCATCGTCTGTGCCCATTTCGCCGATCGCCCACACCGCATTTTCAACGGTGTAGCAGTCTTCATCATTGAGGCATTCACGAATGAACGGCAATGCTTGAGTCGCTTCTAACCGTCCCAGGCTCTCAATTGCTTTGCGTCGGGCAATTCGATTCGCCAAAACGGAATCTGTACGCTGCACCGCCCGAATTAACGCGTTAATTGACTGCTCTGTGGAGTAGTTCACCAAGTGAGAAGCGGCCACATAGCGGGAGTCCCCTTCTTCTAATTGATCTAGAGGCGTATCTAGCAAGGCGATCGCCTCTGCTTCTGTCAGCGCAAAGAGTTTAAAAAATCGCTTATCCATACCGCGCAATCAATCGATACTAGGGGCTGTGGACAATCAAAGCTAGACTCTACTACTACAAGGCGGCTACAGCCCCTAGCTTGATTTGTCGGGGCGGGCGTGGTCAGGCTTACCCAGAAGGATTTCGTCGTTGATTGTCCACACGCCCTAGCTGAACCCAGCTATTCAACCCGGTTTTAAACCTATCGCACAAAATAGCCTGGGGTTACTTTGCTACCCCTTGACACAGGTCAATAAGGCACCAGGTAACCCCAGGCTCAGCAGGTAAGAACCCGCCTGCTCAATCACTTTCCTAGAGACTAGGAGAGGGAGTTGATCGCGTAGTCAAGCAGTGCGTTGTACTCGGTCAATGCCTGAGCAGACATGTCGCGAGGGGTGCAACCACGGTTACGAGCAAAGGACAGCGCCTCAACGTAGGGCGCGGTGGGCAGACCTAGGGCACGGTAAACTTCGCGCTGACCGGCAATACCCCACTCATCCAGAGGACCGGTACCGCCCACAACCAAGCTGTACTGGATCAAGCGCATGTAGTGCTTGATGTCGCGAGCACACTTAGCCTTGAAGGTGTCGGTGGAGTTGGCTTGACCGGCATCATTCAAGTAGGGGTACTTAGCGATGCAAGCGTCATAAGCTTCTTTAGCAACAGCGTCAATGTTAGCCGCAAGCTTCTCAGCCGCTTCGAGACGCGCAGCGGAGCGCTGGATGCTACCTTGCACAGACTCTAGGTCAGAGGAGCTGGGGAAACGACCGGCTGCATCAGCAGATGCAATCACAGTAGTCAGAACAGATTTCATTGTTGATATCTCCAAAAATGGTGGATATTGACAGATTGGTTCAAATAGAAAGCGTCACAAATCACGATTCAGTCGTGATGGGGGTGACTAGCTGATAGCAGCGATGACGCGATCGAAGTAGCTGGAAGCTTCAGCAACTAAGGAAGCGCAACGATCATCGACAACGGGGGAACCCATCTTGCGGAGCTTAGCGCCAGCAAAAGATTCGCTGGGCTGGTCCTTGATGTGAGCAGCAGCTTGAGCCTTCATGATTTGAACGGCACGCACGGTGGAGGTGACGGGCACACCCAAAGCAGCGTAGGTCTCTTTGAGGCCGTTCAAGCAGCGATCATCCAGAACGGAAGCATCACCTGCCAGTAGAGCGTAAGCAACGTAGCGGAGGATGATTTCGCCATCGCGCAAGCAGGCAGCCATGCGGCGGTTGGGATAGCAGTTACCACCGGCTTGGATGAGGCCTTGGTTTTCGCAAATCATGCCAGCGATCGCGTCAGAAACCATGCAGCTAGCGTTGCTAGCGATCGCGTTAACAGCGTCCAGACGGCGGTTGCCCTGAGCGATGAAGCCCTTTAGATCCGCAATTCCATCAGCACCAACAACAGAGGTACTGGCATCTGCAGACACTACAGCGCGAGAAAAAGCATCAAGCATTTTGCTCTCCTTAATTTTTCACAGGATGCTTGCCGATTCTTCGACAAGACAATAACGACCATAGAAGTCGAGATGGATTTAAGTCTCGGCTATGAGAAACAAGGCAACATTACTTAACGACGCCCCTCAAAATCCTGTAAACAATGATGCAGAAGCCCTAAAATTCGACCTTTTTTGTGCAATTCGCGTGCATTGCCATTGCTTTTAAATGAGAAAAATCGGTTGTGGGCTTAACAAAACAATGTCCCCAATGGCCATTGAAACCATTGGGGACATTGTTCAAGCTGCCTGAGCCTGCGGTCCGCTAGAGAACTCAGAGGGGAGAGTCCTAAACCTTCTTTAGCCAGCTAAACATGGCCCGCAGATCCTTGCCGACCTCTTCAATGGGGTGCTCGGCTTCACGGCGGCGCATGGCAGTAAAGCCAGCGTTGCCCGACTGGTTTTCGAGCACAAATTCCCGCGCAAACTGGCCGGTCTGAATCTCGGTGAGAATCTTCTTCATTTCGGTGCGGGTCTCGTCGGTGATGATCCGAGGGCCACGGGTATAGTCACCATACTCAGCCGTGTTTGAGATGCTGTCGCGCATGGTGGCAAGGCCCCCTTCGACCACCAAGTCCACAATCAGCTTGACTTCGTGCAGGCACTCAAAATAGGCCAGCTCGGGCTGGTAGCCTGCTTCCACCAGGGTTTGAAAGCCCGATTTGATCAATTCGCTGAGGCCGCCGCAGAGCACCACCTGCTCACCAAACAGGTCAGTTTCGGTCTCTTCCCGGAAGGTGGTTTCGAGGATGCCAGCACGGGTGCCGCCAATGCCCTTGGCGTAGGCCATGGCGCGATCGCGGGCTTGGCCGGTGGCAGCTTGGTAGACCGCAAAGAGACAGGGTACGCCTTGACCTTCGGTGTAGGTACGACGGACCAGGTGGCCGGGGCCTTTGGGGGCGACCATCACCACATCTACGTCTGTAGGGGGCACCACCTGGCCAAAGTTGATGTTGAAACCATGGGCAAATAAGAGCACATTGCCCGCCTCTAAATTGGGGGCAATCTCATTTTTGTAAATCTGTTTTTGCACCTCATCGGGCAGCAGAATCATGATCAGGTCGGCCAATTTGGCCGCATCAGCCACGGGCTTGACCGTCAGCCCCTCGGCTTCAGCTTTAGCCGTGGAGCGACTGCCTTCGTACAGACCCACAATGACGTTGACACCACTGTCTTTGAGGTTGAGGGCATGGGCATGGCCCTGGGAACCGTAGCCAATAATGGCCACGGTTTTACCGTTGAGCAAGTCGAGATTGGCGTCACTGTCGTAATACATGCGGGCCATTGAACGTTCTCCTTCTAATTGGGTTGCGGCGGGGTGTTTTGCGGCGTCACAAGCTCTTCATTCTATCAAAGGAAGGTGGGCCACTTTTTAACTCGAAATCGTTCTGCTTTCTGGGCCACAAATTGTGACCGATGATTAAAGCTTTTACGCCCAATCCAAAGCATTTTTGCGCTTAGGGAATAATTGAGTGGATATCAAATCCCATTGCTAAGTATTGAACAATGCTGCCTAAGGCACTGTCTCTCGTTGATTTGCAGGCGGCGATCGCCCGCGAGCCGTTGGTGGTTTCGTCGGATATGCCTGTGATGACTGCGGTCACCCACATGGATCAGGCGGGCAGCGATTGTGCGGTGGTCGTTGAGGCAGAGCGGGTCGTGGGGGTGTTCACCGAGCGAGACGTGGTGCGCTTGGTGTGTCAGCACTGTTCTCTTGATGAGCAAACCCTGGGTGCTGTTTTGACCCAGCCCGTGGTGACCCTGCCAGAAGCGGCCTTAAACGATAGCGACTGTGCAACTCTGCTGGCCCTATTGCAGCACCATGGCATTTGTCACCTCCCGCTTGTGGATGACCAAGACCGCTTGGCTGGAATGCTGACTGAGGGGATTTTGCAGCAGGTGATTCTTCAAGGGGAGTTGTTGCAAGCCTTGGCAGAGTCCCAGGCCCAGGCCCAGCGCTTCAAGGCGCAAGCGACTCAAAACCAAGCCATTTTGGATGCGATTCCAGACCTGATGTTTCGGGTGGGGGCTGACGGTCTCCACAGAGGCGTGATCACCCAACCCTGCGGTTTTGACCTGGTGCCTCAAACGATAGATCGCACTGGGCAGTCACTAGCAGAGGTCTTGCCTCCAGAGGTGGCAGAGCGCCATGACCATTACTTACATCAAGCGCTAGCAACGGGCGAACTGCAAATCTACGAACAGCAGGTTCAGGCAAACAACGGAACTGCTTCAGAGCAACATCGCCTCCAATACGAGGAGATTCGAGCCATTCCCTATGGCGAAGACGAGGTGCTGTTCATCGTCCGCGACATCAGCGAACAAAAGCAAGCCGAGCAAGCACTTCGCCAAAGTGAGCAAACCCACCGCACCTTGGTGGAAACTCTGCCCGACTTGCTGATCCAGATGGATCGAGAGGGCTATTACAAATACATGGCAGGGGGAAATGCCGTTCATGTCCAATACCCCTCTGGACTGTTTTCAGGACCAGAACTCTATGAATTTTTGTCCCCTGAGTGGGCAGAACATAGGCTCCATCGCGCCCACCAGGCCCTCGAAACTGGCGAAACTCAGGTCTATGAGCAACTTTTCGAGTTTGAAGGCAGTTCCTTCAATGAAGAAGTCCGGATTGCCCCCCTCAATGACCAAGAGGTTCTGATCCTAGTTCGGGATATCACTGAGCAAAAGCATCTAGCAGCAGAACGAGAAAAAGCCTTAGTTGCGCTCCGCCAAAGCGAACAACTGCACCGCACCCTGTGCGAAACTCAGCCTGATCTAATCATTCATATGGATCGAGAGGGCAACTACAAGCGCCGAGTCGGCGGAGATGCCTTCCGCATCCGCAACTTATCTAAAACACAAGTATCAACCGTTTATGGAATCTTGCCTCCGGAGCTGGCTCAACAGCAAATTGCCCATGCCCACCAAGCCCTAGAAACGGGCCATCTGCAAACCTTTAAGCATCATTTCGAGTTTGAGGGTCAGCAACATTCTGAGGAGGTGCGGATTGCACCTTTAAACGAGCAAGAAGTTCTGATTGTGGTGCGAGATATCTCCGAGCAAACGGAGCTAGAAGCGGTACGCCAGCAAGTTGAGGCAGCACTGGTCGAGAGTGAACGTCGCTTCCGCACCCTATTTGAGGACACGCCGAAGCTGGCCGTGCGGGGCTATGCCCGCGATCGCCGCATTATTTATTGGAATCAAGCCAGCGAGCAACTCTACGGCTACAGTGCTGCTGAGGCGATCGGGCAACCGGTTGAGGAACTGATTGTTCCGTTTGAGGACCGATCTCAGGTCGTTGAGAGATTGGCGGCTTGGACAACAGGGGAGATCGAGATTCCGGCGGGCGAGATGGAACTGGTTGCCCAAGACGGGACGCGATTGACGGTGTTCTCCAATCACATTGCGTTTACCAACCGGGCTGGTGAACGCGAGCTTTACTGCATGGACATAGATCTAGGGCCACTCAGGCAGACTGAGCAAGAGCTGCAGGCCCTGAATCAATCTTTAGAAGCCACCGTTGCAGCCCGCACCATTGACTTACAGGAGCGGGAGCAATTTTTGCAAACGGTACTCGACACCTTCCCCCTGTCTGTATTTTGGAAAGATCGAGCGTCACGATTCCTAGGCTGCAACCGTAATTTTCTGCGGGATGCTGGGCTCACATCTGTGGCCGAAATCATCGGCAAGAGCGACTATGAAATGCCCTGGGGTGATACCGAGGCAGAGTTTTACCAGGCTGATGATCGCCAGGTAATCGAATCAGAAACGGCCAAAATTGGCATCATCGAATCTCAAATCCCAGCGGATGGCAACCAGGTTTGGCTAGAGACGAATAAGCTGCCGTTGCGTAACGTGGTGGGTGAGGTGATCGGTGTATTAGGCACCTATCAAGACATTACTGAGCGCAAAGAGGCCGAGATCCGTCTACAGGCCAGTGAGGCCCGGTATCGCGCCCTGGTGGAGGTGATTCCCGATTTGATGGTTCGCTTGCGGGCCGATGGTCTCCGCCTGGATGTGGTGCCAGGGGGAGCGGTGATCCTGCTTAACCCAGAGCAAACCGTAGCGGGCAGCAATATTTATGAGGCTCTGCCTCGGAACCATGCCGAGACCCGTATGGCCCATGTACAACGGGCCATAGAGACTCGCGAAATCCAAATTTACGATTACGACATTTGGGTTGAGGACCAATTGCGCTACGAAGAAGCCCGAGTCATCGCCATTAACGACCAAGAAGTCCTGATTATTATTCGGGATATCACTGAGCGCAAGCAGGCCGAAGCCCAACTGCGTCGCTACGAACGAATTGTCTCTGCCACCACCGATGGCGTTGCCGTGGTCGATCGCAACTACGTTTATCAGGTGGTCAACCAAACCTATTTGGACCGCAATGGTAAAACCCGCCAGGAAATTGTGGGTCACTCTGTCGCAGAATTATTGGGCGAGGCCGAGTTCCAGTCGCAGATTAAACCCCATTTAGATTCGTGCTTAAAGGGGGAGGTGGTGCAATACCAAGACTGGTTTGACTTTTTCGGTATGGGCCGACGATTTGTCAATGTTAGCTATGCCCCCTACCGGGAAGCCGATGGCAGCATTTCAGGAGTCGTAGTCGGCACCTGCGATTTGACGGATCAGACGCGGCTAGAGCAGCAATTAGCCCAGACCAGTCAGCAATTACAGGCCTTTGTCGAAAATGCCCCTGCGGCGATTAGCTGTTTTGATCGCCATGGACGTTATTTACAGGTCAATCAAGCCTGTGCCGACTGGCTGGGAATGCCTAAAGATCAGATTTTGGGGCGCACGTTTACTGACTTTTTCTCTGACGCGCAGGTACAAACCTGGCTGGCTAGGATTCAACTTCTGATCGACACGGGCCAGTCTCTAAAGGTTGAGGATGAACTTCAACTGCAGAGAGAAACCCAAACCTTTGAGTGCATCCTATTTGCTATTCGCGACGAAGCAGGACACCCAACCAGCTTTTGGTCGATCTCCACTGACATTACCGCTCGCAAGCAGGCTGAGGCTGAGCTTGCAGCCAGCCGCACTTACTACCAGGGCATTGTTGCTGATCAGACCGAACTGATCTGTCGCTTTTTGCCCGATGGCACCCTCACCTTTGTGAATGACGCGTACTGCGCCTTTTTTCAGAAATCGCCCGAAGAGCTCTTGGGCCACAGCTTTGTTCCGCTGCTACCTGAGGAAGATCGTGGCATTCCTGCTGAGAATTTCAGCAAGCTATCCGTAGACAATCCCCATAGCACCTGTGAGCATCGAGTGATTGCCCCCAATGGCAATATCCGATGGCAGCAGTGGACTGATCGCCTACTGTTCGACCCAGACGGGAACTGCAGAGAAATTCAAGCGGTCGGTCGAGATATTACTGACTTGAAAGAAGTAGAGGCCACTTTACACAATCTCGCCGCCATAACTGCCACAGGCAGTGATTTTTTCTCAGAATTGGTTTTCCGCATGGCACAAGCCCTAACCGTGACCCATGTGATTGTGGCGGAAAAAGTTGACGATACCCTGCAAACCTTGGCCGTCTGGAGTGACGGAGCTTTACAGCCTAACTTTACCTATGCCTATGCCCCAACCCCCTGTGAAAGCACCCTAAAAGACGGCTGGTTTTACTGCGAAGATCAGTTGCAGGAGCGCTTTCCGAATGATCCTTTAGTGGAGATGGCTGCCGAAAGCTACCTGGGTATCGCCCTGCACAATGCTCAAAGTGAGGCGATTGGGGTTCTCTGCCTACTGAGTCGAGATTCTTTAAAACGACACCGACGGACCGAACAACTTCTGCGCATTTTTGCAGCGCGGGCGGCGGCTGAGTTACAGCGCCAGCAGGTAATCGCTGAACTGGAGAGGCTTAACCATGATCTTGAAGCCAAAGTACTTGAGCGCACAATGGCTTTGCAAGAGCGCGAAATTTACTATCGAACCCTGATAGAAGGAGCTAGTGATGGCATCCTTATCGCTGACCAACAAGGCAACTTTATCGATGCCAACCGCCAAGCTGAAGTGCTGCTTGGGTATACCCAAGCAGAAATCACCTCCATGCATTTTTCCCAGATTCATCCGCCCGAAGATTTACCCGCCATCAACGGTCTTTTTGAGGAGCTGATCAATCAACAGACCGCCTCAGTCGTGGATATCAATTTCCTCAGCAAGACTGGGAAACGGTTGCCGATGGATGTCTCGCTGGCGGTAATTGAGATTCGCGGACAAAAAATCGCCCAGGGCATTTTGCGAGATACTAGCGAACGCAAGCGCCTTGAGGCGGATCGGCAGCAGCTAATCCAAGAACTCTCAGAGTTTAAATTAGCCCTAGACCAATCGGCGATCGTCGCCATTACCGATGCTAAAGGAGTGATTACCTACGTCAACAATCGCTTCTGCCAGGTCTCAGGCTATGCCCCTAACGAACTGTTGGGCCGCACCCATCGGGTGGTTAATTCGGGCCAACATTCGCCCGACTTTTTCCAGGATTTATGGCGCACTATCAGCAGTGGTGAGATCTGGCGAGGGGAGATTTGCAATCGCACTAAAGCTGGCGATCTGTACTGGGTCGAGAGCACCATCGTTCCCTTTGTGAATGACCAGGGACGACCGTTTCAATACCTGACCATTCGCTTTGATATTACAGACCGCAAACAGGCTGAAAATACGATTCGGCAGCAGGCCCAGCGAGAAAAGCTACTGCGAGAGACCGACCAACTGATTCGCGAATCCCTTGATCTGCCCACTATCTTTAGCACCGCCTGTGAGGCCATTTGTGCCCTATTGAAAGCAGATCGAGTGGGGATTTTTCAGTTTGGCCCAGGGTCTGGTTTTAATGAGGGTGAATTTGTGGCTGAAGCCGTGGTGGCTGAACTACCTTCGGTGATGGAGATCCGCGTCCGCGACGATTACTTCCAGGACAACTATGCCGCTTTATACAAGCAAGGTCGATTTCAGGTCATAGATGATATTAACCACCATGACCTCCAGCCCTGCCACGTTGAGCTTCTTGCCCAGTTCCAGATTAGGGCTCAGATGGTTATGCCCCTGTGCTCAGGCGAAACGCTATGGGGCCTTTTGTGTATTCATCAATGTACGACAACACGTCACTGGCAAAAGGCTGAAATTGACTTAACCCAACGCTTGGTGATCCAACTCGGGATCGCCATCCAGCAGGCCAGCTTCTATGAGCAACTGCAGCAAGAGCTGACCCAACGGCAACAGACCCAGCAACAACTGACCGAGCGCAACCGCGAACTCGCCCGCTCTAACCAAGCGCTGGCCCGAGCCACCCGTCTCAAGGATGAGTATTTAGCCAATATGAGTCACGAGCTACGCACCCCCCTCAACGCCATCTTGGGCATGGCTGAGGGCCTGCAAGAAAGCGTATTTGGCCCCGTTATCCCAAAGCAGGCCAAAGCCCTGCAGACGATTGAGCGTAGCGGCAACCACCTGCTCAACCTGATCAATGACATCCTAGATGTGGCTAAGATCGAGGCGGGTCAAATGGAACTGCACTGTACCGCAGTCGCCCCTGGCCCCCTTTGCCGATCGAGTTTGGCCTTTGTCAAGCAGCAGGCCCAGAGAAAAAGGATTCAGCTTGAGACTCAGCTTCCGGTTGATTTGCCCGATCTCTGGATCGATGAGCGCCGCATTCTGCAGGTGCTGATTAATCTGCTCACGAACGCGGTCAAATTTACCGATGAGGGGGGGAGGGTTACCCTAACAGTGAGCCACCAAAAGCGGACGCTATTGCCCACTGAGCCGGAACCCCTGCAGGGCATCACCCGTGTCAAGGTCTATCAGACACCCCTAGAACAAAACCTGGCTCGCTTCACTGAGGAACCCAGCCTAACGGTACAAGATTACTTACGAATTACCGTAGTTGATACCGGTATCGGCATTGCCCCCACCGAGATGCATAAGCTGTTCCAGCCCTTTGTGCAAATTGACAGTGCCCTTAATCGACAATATGAGGGCACTGGCCTGGGACTGGCTCTGGTCAAGCGATTGGTAGAGTTCCATGGCGGCCAGGTGGCGGTCAGCAGCAAGGTCGGGATTGGCAGCCGCTTTTCGATTGAACTACCCTGTTGCCTGCGCTGCCCCATCGACCCTGGGGCAGGGGCGAATACCTCTAGCCAGGAGAAGGCTGAGGTGAGGCCCCGGTCAGAAGTGACCGAAGCCTTGATCTTACTGGCAGAGGATAACGAGGCCAATATTCGCACGGTGTCGAGCTATCTCAAGGCCAAGGGTTACCAAATCCTCGTTGCCAATGATGGTCGGGCCGCGATCGCCACAGCCCAATCAGAACAGCCCGATCTGATCTTGATGGATATACAAATGCCTGAAATGGATGGTTTAGAGGCGATCGCCCAAATCCGCCAAGATCCATCCCTGGCCGAGGTGCCGATCATTGCCATGACTGCCCTAGCGATGCCAGACGATCGCGATCGCTGCCTCAGCGCTGGGGCCAACGCTTACTTGAGCAAGCCCGTCAAGCTCAAACAAGTCGTCACCACCATCCAAGACCTGCTCTCTGCCCAACCCAAATAAACCTATGGCCCCCCCTTCCATTTTGGTCATCGATGATGAGCCCGATAACTTTGATGTCATCGAAGCGCTGCTCAGCCGCCAAGACTATCAATTGCACTACGCCGAGAGCGGTGAAACGGCGATCGCTTCCCTCGACGCCTTCCAACCCGATTTGATCCTGCTGGATGTAATGATGCCCGGTATCGATGGCATCGAAGTCTGCCGCCAGATCAAAGCCCTGCCTCGCTGGCAACTGGTGCCGATCATTATGGTGACGGCCCTCAGCGCCCGGTCTGACCTGGCCCATTGCCTGATTGCCGGAGCCGATGACTTTATTAGCAAGCCCGTCAATGGCATGGAGCTACTGGCCCGAGTACAGTCCATGCTGCGCATCAAGCATCAGTACGACCAGATCCAGAGCCTCTCTCAGGTGCAAGCCAACACCATTGCCTGCCTGCAGCAAAACCTGACGGAGCTACAAGGGAACTTAGCCGCCAACCTCGCCCACGAACTCAATACTCCCCTCAACGGCATTTTAGGCTCTTTGACATTGCTGCAAAATCATTTTGACGCGATGGAGCGCGATGGTATCTTGAAGCTGATCAACATCACCGAGCAATCGGCCCGTCGCCTCGAAACCCTGACCCAAAAGTCGCTAATTTATCTGGAGTTAGAGCTGGTTGCCAACCAGCAAAAAAAGCTAGATGCCACCCCGACTCGACTCTCTGGCTATGTTTTACAGGCCGAATTAGAGGCTCGTGCCCAGCGCTATAACCGCAGTGGGGATTTGGTCTTTAACTTAGCAACCGCCTGGATACCGCTACCTGAACGTTATCTATCGATTCTTTTTCATGAGCTGGTCGATAATGCGCTGAAATTTTCGCCTAAAGGGACGCCAATCACGGTCAGCAGCCAAATTGAGGATAAGCAAATTCGCATCTCTATCCAAGATCTAGGATGCGGCATGACTGCCGATCAAATCGCCAAGGTCGATGCCTTCAGGCAATTTGGGCGCAGCATTTATGAACAGCAGGGCATGGGTATCGGCCTGAAGCTCGCCCAAAAAATGACCACCTTGGTAGGGGGTGAAATGACTCTCCAGAGCAACTATCAGCACAATATGACGGTTACCCTCGCCTTGCCTACGGTAACGGCCTGAGGTGGCCTACAAACACGCAGATACCTAATGCGCCACGTGCTCATTGATCTATTTTTTAAGTTTCGCCTCCAGTGCACTTCTATCTGATGCGAACGTTTGAATACCCTCCGGATCTGAATGTTTTCCATCCTTGTCATTGATGATGAACCCGATAATTTCGATGTTATTGAAGCCTTTTTAAGTGGCGAAGAGTACCGGTTACATTACGCTGCGGACGGACAAACCGGACTCGACGCACTTCCCATTTTCCAGCCCGATCTGATTTTGCTCGATGTGATGATGCCCGGCCTTGATGGCATGGCTGTCTGTCAGCACCTCAAAGCCACACCTCGCTGGGAAGGCGTGCCCATCATCATGGTCACGGCCCTAGCCACCAAGACTGATTTAGCCCGATGTTTAGCGGCAGGAGCCGATGACTTTATCAGTAAGCCGATTAACCGCACAGAGCTGACGGCTAGGGTGCGATCGATGCTGCGCATCCGTCAGCAACACCAACAGCTAGCAGCCTTTAATGCCCGTCTAGAGGCTACGGTCAAGCAACGCACTGCTGAATTAGTGGATTTGATTGTGCGCGATCCACTCACGGGTTTACCCAGCCGCACCGGCCTAATCCAGGCGTTAGAGGAGGCTAACCAAGCAGGCGAATCAGATCTGGCGCTGGTTTATCTCGATTGCGATCAGTTCAAATTGGTGAATGGTTCTTTTGGCCATGGGGTGGGCGATCAGCTCTTAATCGCCATTGCCAAGCGATTGCAGCAACACCTACATTCTGACGATGTCCTGGCTCGAATAGGCGAAGATGAATTTTGCTTTCTAATTATCCAAGATGGGCTGGCGACCACCCTAGAACCGTTTATTGAATCCGTATTGCGGAGCTTTGATGCACCTTTTAAGGTGGAAGGCTGCGATATTTTTATTACTATCTCTATCGGTATTGCACTCAACAAAGATAAAGCGCAATCCCCCGAGGCGCTTCTACAAGATGCTGATACGGCCATGTATCAAGCTAAAGTTCGGGGAAAAGGAAATTACCAAATTTTTGATCGCCAGATGCATATGGCGATGTTGAACCGTCTCACTTTAGAAAGTGATCTGCAACGGGCTTTAGCGCAGCAAGAATTCATCCTCTATTACCAACCGATTGTCGCGCTTGAAACCCAGCAACTGGCTGGAGTCGAAGCTTTGGTGCGATGGCAACATCCAGAGCGGGGGTTGATCGCTCCAGATGCATTTGTCCCCTATATGGAAGCGACGGGACTGATCGTGCCGGTGGGGATGATGGTTTTTCGACAAGCTTGTCAGCAGCTCTGTGATTGGCAACAGCTTGGCTGGAATGATCGCACCCTCAACGTGAATTTATCGGCCCGCCAGTTTGCCCGTCCCAACCTCTTAACGGAGATCGATCACATTCTGGTAGAGACCGGGGTAAGTCCAGCCTTTCTCAAGCTCGAAATCACGGAAACTGCCCTGATGGAAAATGCCGAAATGGCGATTTCTTTGGCAAATTCATTGCGATCGCGGCAGCTACAAATCACCATTGACGACTTTGGCACGGGCTATTCTTCCCTCAATTATCTGCACCGCTTCCCCGTTGATAGCCTCAAGATCGATCAGTCTTTCGTGAGTCAAATTTATTCCGAAGATATCGACTACCCGGTGATTGACACGATCATGGCCCTGGCCAACCAACTGGGGTTGTCTATCGTGGCAGAGGGCATTGAAACGGCATCACAATTGGCTAAGTTACAGCAGCTCGGCTGCGGGTTTGGTCAGGGGTTTTTATTTGCCGAACCGATGACAGCCGCTGAGATAGAGCAGCAGTATCTTCGGGGACCCAGTTGCGTCAACTAGGGGTTGTTTCATACAGCTGTCGATAACGCCCCAGCGCCATCATCGGAAAGTACTGGCGGTAGAGGTGATAACGAATATAGAAATGGCCTGGAAACCCAGTGCCGGTAAACTCGGCTTCGTCCCAGGTGCCGTCCGGATTCTGGGTGGTGAGCAAATAGTGAATGCCCGTTGCCATCGCCTGCTGGGCAGCGGTATCGGCACAAGCGGCATCGATTAGGCCCAACAGCGCCCATGCGGTTTGGGAGGGGGTGCTAGGTCCCTGGCCCTTCAGCTTGGGATCGTTATAGCTACGGCAGGTTTCGCCCCAGCCCCCGTCGGCATTTTGGCAACTCACCAGCCAGGCCACGCCTCGCTCGATATTGACTCGGCACCGTTCTGGCGCAGTTATGGCCAAGGCCGAGAGGGCACCGCTGGTGCCATAGAGGTAGTTCACCCCCCAGCGGCCAAACCAACTGCCGTCCGCTTCTTGTTCACGGAGCAAATAGTCGAGCCCTTGGGCAATGCGGCGATCGCTCAGCGCCGCCGCGTACCCTTTGACCAGCTCAGAATCTTCAGCGAGGCGACCCTGCATCTCTAATACCCGAGCGGTTATGTCAGCGGTGCTGGGGTCGATCATGGCTTTGAGATCCCCGTAGGGCACTGCATTTAGCCAGTCCTGATCGTTATTGATGTCAAAGGCAGCCCAGCCCCCGTTTTTGCACTGCATGGTGGCAATCCAGCGGGCCGCGCGGGCGATCGCGGCTTTTTTCAAGGCTTCATCGGGCAGAACGATATCCTGCAGGGCCATGGCTACCACAGCGGTGTCATCCATGTCAGGGTAAAAGCGATTCTCAAATTCAAAGGCCCAGCCCCCCGGTTGACCCTGGGGGTTTTTGACAATCCAGTCGCCATAATCCAGGACTTGCTTGTTCAGCAGCCACTCCCCCGCTTTCACTAGGGCAGGGTGGTCTGGGGCCAAGCCCGAGTCAGTCAGCGCCCGCAGCGACAGCCCCGTATCCCAAACCGGGGAAACACACGCCTGCACCCAATAGTGGTCGTCCGTTTCCATGGCAAAGTTATCCACCGCCTGCAACCCGCGCTGCACCACCGGGTCATTTACGTCGTACCCCAGCACCCGCAGCGCCAGCAGGGAGTTGAGCATGGCCGGGATAATCCCCCCCCAGTCCCCGGTGGCTTCCTGCCGTTCCAAAATCCAGTTCTCTGCTTTGCGAATTCCCTCTTGCCGAAATGGGATCGCGTTCAGGCTTTCCGCCAGCTTGAAGCCCTTATCTAACCAGAGAAAGATATCGCTCCAGTCATCGTTTGCGGGCAGTTCCCAACGCACATTATCAATGCCCTCAGCGTAGAGTTCATCGACCTTGGTGGCAGGTTCGATGGCATACACCGGCTTTTGGTCAAACACCACCAATAACGGGACGGTGCTACCCCTAGCCCAGCTCGACAGCTCATAAATGGTGAAGGGGGAAGGCGACTCTAACAGCATTACCCAGGCCGGTAGCGAGGGCAGCCCTTGCCAGTCGTAACAGCCGATCAGGGCTAGGTGGAACTTGGTGAAAATCCGGGTTTTACTGATGCCCCCCCGACTCAAAATGAAGTCCTTAGCCCGCAGCAGGTCCGGATCGTTGGCTGGCACTCCCAAAACCCGCAGCGCCGTGTAGGCTTCCACCGAGGTGCTGAGATCGCCACCGTCTCCATAAAACAGCTCCCAGCCGCCATGGTCTCGCTGGTGCGATCGCAAATAGGATTCGGCCTTGGCTAGGGGGCGAGCACGATCAGTACCCCAAATTTTGTGCAGCAGAATAATCTCAGCGGTGATCGTGACGTTGGACTCTAGCTCCGCCCACCAGTAGCCCTCTGGCTTTTGGATGGAAAGCAGGTAGCGTTGGGCGGTGACGATGGCCTGATCGAGCCGGTCAGAACTGCCTTGGTCTAGGGAAATGGATTGCTGTACGTTTTGAGTTGGCATCCGCGCCGCTCACGTCCGAATAGGGGGTACGGAGGCAGCATAGTGCAAAATTGCAACGATTAGCCCTGAATTGGGTCACTGTCGCAGGTCTTTAGCCACGTTAGTGCGACAGGCTTTGTCCTGGCGTAATGAGAGACACAGGCTCAAGATTTAATGGGAAGCTGCCTGTGCTAGAAAGTCCTTTAGTTGCTGGAGCCTGAACCCCTTAGCTAAGCCCAAAACCTTTTGCGTAAAGAGCCTGCAAGCAGGTTCTACCTCAGAAAGCTGTTCTGCCCGTTGGGTGAGCGATTGAATGTCACCGTTGTCAACTAAGGCTAACAATTCCTGTAGAACGTCACTCTCGGGCAGAATGATTTGATCAGATGGCTCCGACACTTTACTGATGGGCAACTTGGACTCTGATCGATAGGTCCACGTCAAATTCAAATGGTTAGCAATAGTCTTGAAAAGGGCGCTGGAATCGATAGGCTTAGCCAAAAAATCATTCCCCCCCTGGTTTAGGGCCATCTGTCGCTGGGATTGATCAACGGAGGCAGAAGTTGCAATCACTGTCTTAGATTTCAAGGCTGCATCGCTGCGAACCTGCCTGAGGAATTCAAAACCATCCATCACAGGCATGAGCAGATCAACAATGACCAAATCTGGGGATTCTGAGCAGAGTTTCTCAAACGCTTCTTGGCCGTTTTCAGCTTCAGTGATATCGAATCCCAAAGGTGTTAGTAAATTTTTGAATACGGCCCGGTTTTCCCAGCGATCGTCAACAACCAAGAGCGTTTTTCGAGCCCCCTCATATCCCATAATTTGCTCGATCCCATCGCCTCCACGGGGTATTGCCGCAGTCTCTACAAGCGGTAAATCAACCGTGAAGGCAAATTCACTCCCTTCACTCAATTGGCTCTTAACCTCGATGTTGCCGCCCATCAGACCGACAATACGTTGACTGATGGCAAGCCCCAAGCCGGTACCTTCGATATATTTCTGGCGATCGCCCACCTGCTCGAAAGCCTGAAACAATTTTTGGATATCTGCTTCAGCGATACCAATGCCCGTATCGATAACTTGAAAATGCAAAGACACCTGAGTCTCTGCCCGGTTAAGTACCTCAACGCCCAGCGTCACTGAGCCCGAATCTGTAAATTTAATCCCATTGCCCAGCAGATTGATCAGCACCTGCCGCAATCGTTTTTCGTCTGCCTCAACCCCATCGGGCAATTGAGGACTGCACTGATAGATAAAGTCAATTCCCTTTTGGTCCGCCTTTACCTTACACATTTCGACAATGCTTTTTAGCACCGAAGGCAGGTGTATCTCAGTCGGCTCAAGTTCTAGCTTGCGGGCTTCAATTTTAGCCAGGTCTAAAACGTCGTTGATCAGAGTCAACAGGTGAGCGCCGCATTGATGAATGATATTGATGCCATGGCGCTCTTTTGCATCCATGGCGGCGGACCGTTTCAAAATTTGAGCATAGCCAAGAATCCCATTCAGGGGCGTCCGCAGCTCATGACTCATATTGGCCAAAAACTCACTTTTGGCTTGATTGGCATTTTCAGCGTGCTCTTTTGCATGCTCTAGTTCCGCTGTACGTTCTTGCACCTTTTGCTCCAAGGTCTGGGAATAGGCCTTGAGCTGTTGAAATGACGCCCGAATTTGGGTGGCCATCTCATTAAAGGAGTGAGCTAGTTCGCCGAGTTCATCACGGCGTTGAGTGGAAAGGGTTTGCTCCCAATCACCGCCAGCCAGTTGTTTAGAGGCTTGGTTAAGCTCCAAGATCGGGGCAACCACAAGGTAACGGCTGAGCCAGCGCACAAACAGCAAAATCAAGATCAAAATTCCGATAAATGTGCCCAGGGCAATACTGGCGGCTTGTTTTTCCCGCTGGATAACTTGGCTGACATTCAGTTCAATTGCCAGGTAAGCATCGACGCGGCCAAACTGATCGGTGATGGGCGCAAACCCAAAGATGACAGGAATACCGTCTTGATTCTGATGAATTTTGGATGCAACCCAAGCCTCATCACTACCGACAGGAGGGCGATTGGTGGAAGCATACGGGCTATTCACCGGTAGCGGCTGGTACGCTGCCCTTGGCATGTAGTCGAAGACATAGGCAAAGGTGCCGTCTGCTTGGGGGCGTACGGTGAAGATATGCAGAATATTGTCGTTGGTCGCTTGCAGGTCTTGGAGGGTGCGCTGAATAATCGGATAGAAAGGAGACTTGGCATCCTCTGACGTAACAATCAGGCTGTGATAATCGCTGTCAATTTGGGGCACCGCCAAGCGCAGGGTCTGCAGTAAGGTATTTCGCAATTGTTGGCGCTGGCTACTGTAAAGTTGCCAATATAGGCTCCCGACCAATGCACTGGCCATCAAGGCGATCAAGACGGAGTAGGACGTAACCAGTTTGGTGCCAATTTTCCAATTTCCCATGGCGAGATTTGCCCTATAAGCCAAGACTGTTGCGATAGGCTTGAAGCTGTTGCTCTCGGCCAATTTCATCGGTGATGGCATTCCAGCCCTGCTCAATTTGGGCGATCGCCTCATCCCGGCTGATTTCGTCTCTCAAGAATGCAGTGAGGGCATCATCTAGCACCTCTTGTTGATACCGACCGGCCTGAGGAATCGTTAAATCCAGCACCATATTTAGGCTATTCAGGCTGGCGCTAATAGCCCCTAAATAGCGGCTGGCCACCTCTGGACTCATGCCAGCTTCTATCCAGACTTCTCGGTCGGCGAAATGGGAAATCCGGTAGGGATTAAAGCCTGAACCCCCTTGGGCAACGTCGATATTGGAGCGTTCTGGCTGACTGATGTAGGAGATGAAGGCATAGCTAGCCGCCGCCACCTCTGGAGAAGTCTTGGCGTTAATGCCCCCTGACCAGCCAATATTGGCGGCGTAGGGGGCATGGTTAATGCCATCGATCGCGTGGGGACAAGTAAATTTATCGCAGGCGACGAGATCACCGGTTTCACGATCAAGCACCTCCTTGCTGCCAGGTAACATTACGGTGCCAACGGTGTCCTTAAGCTGGGTCTCTGAGCCCACGGCGAGGGGAGCAATATCTCCCCAAAAAATGGTCAAGGCGCAGTTTTGCAACACAGTCATGTCCATGATCTGCCCGACTTCGTAGGTCTGCTCATCGGGGGGACCATAGGCATTGGTTTGCTTATAAATCTCTAAGGCTTTTGCAAAGGCGGCATTGTTGACGAGGGGCTCCATGGTGTTGGGGTCAAAGAATGCACCTTGGGCCGTGCCCCCACTTTGCAAATAAGCCGCAGCAATGGAGCCAAACATCCAATGACCGGCATGGTCCGGTTGTTTGGCGATGCAAGAGCCATAGTCGGCTTGTCCGTCCCCTGTGAAATCTTGACCATGGAACTGCTGGGCGATAGCCAGGTAGTCTTCCCAGGTTTTAGGGACATCCAAGCCCGCAGCTTCTAGCAAATCCGTGCGGTAGTAGACCATGTGATAGTCACCATCCACCGGTATGCCGTAAATGCGTTCTTGATACGTTGCGGCAAAGTTTCGATAAAACGGGGCAACATCATCCCACTGCAGGGCCGTATCTGTATTAACCCATTCACTCAAATCCAGCAGGTAACCTGGTGCGGCATAGTCAGCTAGCCACTGGGATACAAAAAACACAGCATCGTACCCGGGGGTCTCTTTGGCGAGATCCTGCAATGTGGCACTATAGATTTCGCCAAAGGGCACGGTTTCAATTTCAACCGTGGCTCCGGTTTGGTCCTCAAAAGCTTGGGCATGGCTAGCGACGGTACTACCTATTGGGCCATCGAAAGTCAAGATACGAATCGTAATGCCATCAAAGCGTTGCGGGGCTTGGGGAGATTGGGTCTGCTGAGCAGGCTGCTCTGGCGGTGCCCCAGTGGGTTGACAGCTCGAGATCGCAAACAACATCGCGCCTGCGAGCCCACCAATCATCGCCAAGCGAGGTGATTTCATCATCGAATTCCGTAGTAAGTCTTTCATGGTTGACGACCTGATCAAAGACTAGAGACTGCTCTATGGGTTACTTCAGAGGGACATCCATCACAAATGTCGTTCCTTGCCCCATTTGAGAATTCACCTGAAGATTACCCTGATGTCTTTCCACCACAATTTGATTGGCGATCGCCAACCCTAAACCTGTTCCTTGACCAACGGGCTTGGTCGTAAATAGTGGCTCAAAGATTTTTTCTTGAGTATCCTCAGGGATACCCATACCGTTGTCCTGAATTTCAATCGCAACCTTGCTTTCTGGGGTGGCTTGAGTCGTAATTTCGATCTTGGGTTTATCTTCTAAGTATTTACCCTGCAAGAAGGATTCATCCAAGGCATCAATGGCATTGGCAATTAGATTCATAAACACTTGACTCATTTGGCCTGGGTAGCACATCACTTCTGGCAATGCACCCTTAGTGGTGCAGAAAAGTCCTGCAACCCCTTTGAATAGGTGAGTCTCATTTGAGACAGAGGTTTTTGAAAGAGGCACTCCATGAGAAGCTCAAGTTCCCCAACTTAGAACTAAGCTCATGGAGCATCCTCCTCTCC
>JBHJIP010000197.1:0-22696 GCA_050043365.1 Leptolyngbyaceae cyanobacterium | reverse complement strand
GGGCGTCAGTGAAACGGGTGTCTATGGCAATGTAACTGGTCAAAACGTGCCCCTTCAAAACAATGGTTTTAGCAGTATGGGTCGCCACTACAACTGGGCCAATGGAGGGGGTACGGCTTCCATGGGTGACCTAGCCCTCTATGAGCAATTAGCTGATGGCGACTACTACTTTGAGCAAGGTTGGCGTGGTGTAACCAACTCCATTGCATCTGGCACCTTCCTAGGGGGGATTGAGATGTTAGATGGGGGGGCACTAGCGGCCCTGGGTTTAAACTTCCAATCTGTGGAGACAGTGGACCCAGTCGAGAACTATACCTTTGGCTTTAGCTTTGCGCGCGATTTGATGGTGGATGGTGACTATGTGGCTCACATCCTGGCGGAGTGCATCAATGACGGGATAGCCATTACCGGCAACCTGCCCCGCATCGAAGTGCCTGAAGACCCGACTAATTCAGCCGATGTACCTGAGCCTGCACTGGCAACCGGTCTGGTCCTGATGGGCGGGCTGGGTCTGCTGAAGTAAGGGCGTAAGGAGATGGCCGAGGCGTAATTGCTTGCGCTGAGAGTCTGAGATTATTGAACGTCTTAGGAGAGAGCGGTACCGCTCTCTCCTTCTTTATTAGGGCTTACGCAAAAGCCCCCTAAATCCCCCCATGGCAAGCCAATGCTTCGCAAACGCGAAACGTGCCCGGAGGGCGTAATTCTGGGGGACTTCCGGCCTCTGGCTCCCCCAGGATTGGGGGCTGGGGGGCCTAGAAAGCGTTGGTATAGTCACACGTATTGCCAAGTGTGTATTTCGCAATTGGTATCAGCATTGGAGGCTGGGGGATTTTCTCTGGGTATGAATTTTCCGAGAAATACCCTAAATCATCAGGAAGGTGCAGATAACGGCACCTGCAGGGGCAAGATCCAATCCATCGGCGTCAGTGCCTCTCGCACCTGGGCCAAATCCACCGTGGGCTCCACCAAGCGCTGGTAACCGCGCCCGTTGAGCGAGGCAAACACCTCTGCCCGCACTTCCACCGCATCGGGGTCTTCGGGTCCAAACTCCTGGGCCAGAAAATGACTAAATTGCAAAATCATGTCAGGGCGTGTGGCCATTTTGCGGGCCTGCCAACGGGGCAAAAATTCTTCGGGCTCGATGATGCGGACGATGTTATCGGGCGCGTCAAACACCACAAATACGGCGTCGGCACTTTTTGAGCGCAGCTTCATATGCCAGGCAAAGCGGTGGCCCTCCTCAGTCCAACTGACATTGCCGGGATAGAGGTAATGGCGAAAGGGCAGCAGCAGTTGCAGCGCGAAGTAAACGCCAAGGAATCCCAGGGTGAGGGTTTGCTGGCGTGACAGGGGAAAAGATTTGCGGGTCTGGGCCAAGGGATGGTTCTCCCCCGCCAAAGGACGTTTCAGCCCGATCACCAACCGAGGCCAGTCGGGACGGAAAAACATCATCGTCGCCGCGATCATGAACCAAGGAAAAATGCCGATCGCAAACAGCCGCGCGTTCATCAGATGAAAGATCAGCGCCGCCCCAAAGGCAATTACGCGGGTACGCCGCCAGATCAAAAACGGCACCACCAACAGATCCAGCAATAGCCCCCCATAGCTGAGGCCATAGACCATCCATTCCTGGGTGAAGAATGGGCCAATCAATGGAAAATCGGTGCGATCGCCCATCCACATGCGCATGGGTTCCCCCTGTAGCCAGTCGCCGTTTAGCTTGGCCAAGCCGCCGTAAAAGTAGGGGATGGCCAACTGTAGCTGCAGCATCCGCAAGGCCCAGGTGGGAGCCGTTTGCGATCGCACCTTCGGACGCCACCCAGCATCAATGGAAAAGGCACGATGGGCGGGAATGAAAATCAGCAGAAAGCTGAGCAGGCAAATTAAATAGAAGTGATTGAGGTAGCGGGCCTTCTCTAGCAAAAAGATGTAGGTGAACCCCAGAAAAAATAGGGTGGTGCAGAGCCGATAGCCGCAGCCCAGGATGATGCCAATGGCCAGCACCCCCAAGCCGACGAAATGCAGGTACATGCCGATTCCCGGCCAGGGTCGCACCCAGTCAAAGCCGTAATAGGTGAAGTTCATCACCGGGTCGATCCAGTAGCGGCTAATCCAGCCATGGTCGAAATAGCGCCACACTTCCCACAGCATGATCAGCCCAAAGGCGATGCGAAAATACACCAGGGAGGCGATATCCACTGGGGCACAGAGGTCTCGCCCCAACTGTTCCAAGCGGATCTTGAGGGACGGTTGCGGGCGATGCATTGGGACCGAGGGCGTATCCATAGGGGTTAAATGCGGTGCGCTGCTGACTGCTGTTATAGTGCGATTTTTGTCTATGACGGTTTTGCTGGCGGCAGTGTTGCCTATCGCGCTGGCGGCTTCGGTGGGCTTTGCCGTGGGGCGCAGCTTTGAGCTGGATTTGCGTACCTTGGCGCGGGTGAATATTTATGGGCTAGTGCCTGCCCTGGTGCTGATGAGTTTGGCCAACACCACCCTGGGCTGGCGCAATGCGATCGCCATTATCGCTGCCTTTTTTCTCAACAGTGCTTTGCTCTATCTGATGGCGATCGCCCTGGGGCGGGGCCTGAACCTGCCGGCAGAGGAGCGCAAAAGCCTGATCGCCACCACCTTGTTTTCTAATGTTGGCAATATGGGCCTGCCCTTTGTGCTGTTTTCTCTGGGGGAGGCGGGGCTAGAGCGGGCTGTGATTTACCTGGTGGGGTCGAGCCTGATGATTGCGGGCTTCTTCCCCACCATTTTGAAGGGGGTGGGGCTGGGCACGGGGCTGCGATTTACCCTGCGGTTGCCAATCTTTTGGGCGGCGATCGTGGGACTGGTGCTGCAGATCAGCGGCGAAGCTCTGCCCTTGGCTGTAGATCGAGCTGTGAACCTGTTGGGGGAAGGGGCCATTCCCCTAGCGTTGCTGACCCTGGGCATTCAGCTTTCCCGAACAAAGCTGGCTTTCGGTGCCCACGAGATTTTTGGGTCGGTGCTGCGGCTGGGGGTGGCACCGCTGTCGGCCTATGGAGTCGGGCGATTGTTGGGGTTGGCGGGGTTGGACTTACAGGTACTGGTGCTGCAAGCGGCGATGCCGGTGGCGGTCAACTCGCTAATTTGGGTGACGGAGTTGGGGGGCGATACGGTGCGAGTGGCACGGACGATCGTGCTCTCGACGTTGCTGAGCTTTGGCACGTTACCGGTGGTGCTGTGGTTGACGAGTCGAGTGTGAAGTTCTAGTCATGCATGAGTCGTTTCAAGGACGAGCGGTGATCCCATATATAGCGCTGGCCACTTTGCTTAAGACACCTCGGATCGCTCTGATCTTTAGCGAATCAGCAAAGTGGGGCGCAGTCGTGTCCTAACCGGACTGGCGACTGCTATAAACCACGTCCAGACGTCAAAACTCCACTCCTGAATCTGGATGAGAATCTGGATGAGGTTTAGATGTTTAAAAAAACTGTCTCCGCACGGCAGGCCCCACCGATTCAATGTGATCGGTCCAGATGCCACCTGAGTAGGACTCCGGCAAGGCCCGAATCCGGTCTAGATCATCCAATCCTTGGGAGAACCCTTCTCCCTGGTATTCCCCCACCAGGAAGATGTGCGTATCGATCGCAAACATCCGCTGCAGAAACCGATTCGGCCAGCCCCACAGCCAAGGGGCGTAATTAACCGGAATCAGCAGCAGGCTGCGTTCGCAGGCGGCAGGCGTATGGCCCGTCCAACCCAGGGCCGTGTAGCGAATCAGACATTGCTTGAGGCGGCGGATCCAGAGGGTGCGAATCAGCGGTAGCCGTGTCCGGATCACGCTAACGGGGTGATCGCCCCCATAAACCATGAGTTGCCGCTGGCGCTCAGGGGGCAAGTCCGCCAGCCGATCTGCCAGCCGTTCTCCTTCTGAGGGATCATTACTCTTGATATTGATAATCAGATTTCGGTCAGGGAAAGTGTCCAAAACCTCAGCTAAGGAGGGCATTAACCCCACACCTTTGCCCCGAAAAGGATAGGTTTGACCGCCATCAGGGGTATAGCCATAGCCAATATCCAGGGCTTGCAAGCTAGCCAAACTGTGTTCACGGGTTATCCCCGTCCCCTCGGTGCGGCATTCCACGGTCCAGTCATGAAAGACGGCAAAGTGGCCATCGGTGGTGGGGTGAATATCCAGCTCGACGAAATCGGCCCCGTAGTCAAAGGCGGCCTCCATGGAGGCGATCGTATTTTCTAAATGCTCGTGGGGTGTTGGCAGCATGCGGGCTGCTGTGCAGGTGTCATGGGTCAAACCAGTGCGGTCGAAATCTTGAGCCAAGCCGCGATGGGCGACCAAAACCGGCTGAGTGCCGATGGGGCGGGCTAGGAAGGAGGCGTTGTTGAGATACAAAGCAGCGATCGCCCCCAAGATAATCAGCACCAATCGCTTGAGGTTTTTTGAATGGTTCATGCCTTGCGCTCGTAGCTGCAACAGTTTTGGGCCTGTTCAACAGTCAACCGTTTTGTGTAACTGTCTCAAGCGTTACGCTGGCCTCGACGTTGGACTCAGCCGAACTGCGATGTCAGTGTTTCAGCCAGGCTTCGCCCTAGGGTTAGCCATGCCGGCTATGGGCCTTACGTCTCCCGAAAGTCGCAAGCCAGAAAAGTGTGAGAGGTGACGGCGCTTAGGGCCAATATCCCTGAGGCGATCGCCATTCCCAAAAGGCCCCCTGGCTCCGGTACGGTGGTTTTTTCCGGCGGTGTGTCTTCTTCAGAGGGTGGGGCAATCGCGGTGATTTCTCCTCTAAAGGCCAAGCCATCATTGATGCATTCTGCCAGAACGTGGGCAACGAAATCTCGTGAGGGCAGCAGCGCACTATCGACCCGAAAGCCATAGGTGAAGCGACCGGTTTGGCTCAGTGCAGAACCAAAGCCAAAATCGGGGGCAAAGCCAACGGTGCTGAAATCTTCGATAAAGGTGACCTCCCCTAAAAAGGTGCCGTCGGCAATCTCATTTTGAGGGAGACCCGTACCCAGGTAGGAGCCGTCTAGGGGAATCTCGCCCAGGGAAGGCGTCCCACCTCCCGCAACAACCGCATTGGTGTAGGCTGCGAAAGATTCAAAACCATTATTGGTCTGGACCACACTCTTGGTTGCCGTGACCTGGTACAAACCCAGGGCAACGCTGGAGTCATTGGCGGCGTCGAAACGAACGCCGTAGATCCATCCTGCCGCGAGCGCTTCCTCAAAGCTCAGGTTTAAGGCTGGATCAGCGAAGTCAAAGAACATATCGCCCCAGGCAATGCTGCCGCCCGTCACGAAGGGATCGATAAAGCCACCGACGGGGAGATTGGTATTCAACCCGACGAACAAATCATTGCCCTGCTGGACGTAGCCAAGGCCGTATAGCTCAAAGTCACCGCCACCCACAATTGGACCCGTCACCCCATCGGTCGCGCTATCGGCGGTGTAGTTGAGGGTGGCGGCAGGACTGCTGCTAGCGATGAGAGCAAGGGCAACGCCAGAAAAAGCTAGCCCGCTCAAGCAACTCTGTTGCCAAGGGCGTGCGGGGGTAAATGATCGCAGGAATCGAGTCATGGGCATAACCGGGTGATGGGCAAGGCTAAAGCAGGAGCCGTTGATAGCGGCTACCGGGGAGTTGGGCCACAAATCCGAGTAGCTCTAACTGGGTCAAAGCACTGAGTAAATCGCCAATGGAGAGATGGGGCATTTGGGCGGCGATCGCATCCAGCGCCATGGACTCGGTCGGCACCTCCTGGAGCACCCCCTGGAGTTGGGGGGAGAGTGGGGGAGGTGCCGGCGCAGATTCGGTTTCAGGGGTTTCAGGAACCGCAGGCAATGCCCCCAACGCCTTCACCAGGGTGTCTTCCCCAAAAATCATCTGCGCCCCTTGTTCGATCAGGTGCAGGCAACCCATGGCCTGGGGGTTCTCTAAGGAACCGGGCAGGGTGTAGACTTCTCGCCCATAGTCATTGGCCAGACGGGCCGTAATCAAGGCCCCGGACTTGATGGGTGCTTCGGTCACAGCGATCGCCCGACTCAAGCCCGCAATGATGCGGTTGCGGCGGGGAAAATGGGACCGATCGGGGGGCGTACCGGGCGGATACTCACTGAGCAATAGCCCCTTGGCAGCAATGTCCCGATGGAGATCGTGATTTTTATGGGGATAGACCTGGTCTACCCCAGTGCCCAACACCGCGATGGTCTTACCCTGCTGGGCTAAGCAGCTCTGGTGAGCCTCTCGATCAATGCCATCGGCCAAACCCGAAATAACCACCACCCCAGCTCGACTCAGCGCCCCACTCAGGCGCTGGGTCCAGCGTTTGCCATAGGGGGAAGGGCGGCGGGTGCCGACAATGCCGACAGCGGGCTGGGTTTGACAGGTCGTGAGTAGGGCCAAATCGCCCCGATAGTAAAGCACCGGCGGCGGATCGCTAATTTCAAAGAGTAGGGCTGGGTAGGCATCATCGGCTGGGGTGAGCTGCTCAGGTAGCGGCGCAATCGCCGCCGGATCAATGGTTTGACGCTGCTGGGCGATTGCCGTTGCTAAAACGCTGCCAATGCCCTCCACGGTCTGCAGATCATCGGCCCCAGCCTGCCAGGCGATCTCCAAACCCCCAAAATGCAGATGCAGTCGCTTGAGCAAAACCGGCCCGATGCCTTCAATGCGACTCCAAGCCAGCCAATATATCCGTTCCTGAATCACCGCCGTTACTCCGCAGGGTGTGCCGTTAGGCGGTCTGAGACTTTTGTTGCGCCAGATAGGCAAATACGCTTTTATCGCCAATATCAGGGGGGATGGGCTGGATCAGCTTTCGCAGCGCAAAGATGATGAAGGCCACGGCCCATAGTCCCAGGAGGGGCAGCTTCAGGTCGTCAGTGCCCACACCGGCCAAATGACCCAGCAAGAGCAGCGGCACCAGGGGGGTGAGCAATTTGGTCTCTAGGCGGTTAAAGCAAAACCCCTCTTTAAAGAAAATTCCGGTTAGGGCTGCAAAGGTAAACCCCACTCCCCAAAGGGTCTCAGGATGCTGGTAGACCGTTTGTACAAAGGGCTCTGAAAACCTGTGGGCCACAAAGACCGAGGCGATGCCCCCCACCAACCAGAAGCCTTGCAGGAGGCGATGCAGGGGTTTGAGGTAAATGTGAATGGTGGTGAGGCTCACCCCTAAGGCCACCCAAAAGACGGTATAGAGGCCGCTAATCCCTCGCAAGATCCAGGGCTGCGGGCCAAGCCCAATAATGGCCAGGGTTCCTAGAGCGAAGCAGAATGCCGCGATCGCCAGACCGCCTCGATAAATGATCACCTCACGGCGATCGGCATCATCGATGGTAAACGGGCCAAACAGGCCTTGATAAACTTCAGGTGCGATCTCAGCGGCGGACATCTCCCTGGCTCCTCATGGATGACGGGTCTCCTCTATTGCAACATATCCCACCTCAAGCCAAAGCGCCCTTTGCAGAGAATTCGGCCAAAATATCCATCCGAAATGTCCCAGCGCTAGGGGCTGTGGACAATCAAAGCTAGACTCTTTATCGCAAGGCGGCTAAAGCCCTTAGCTTGATTTGTCGGGGCGGGCGGGCTCAGGCTTACCCAGAAAGGGCTTCGTCGTTGATTGTCCACACGCCCTAGCTAAAGGCCATCCCCTTGATTGATATTCACTGGCAGCATCACCGTAAAGCAGGTCTGCTGATCGGCACTGGTGACATTGATTTCCCCACCCATATGCCACAACAGCTTTTGCACCAGGGCTAAGCCCAATCCGGTGCCCCCTTGCTTCCAAGGATCAGCACTGGGAACGCGGTAAAACTTGTCAAAAATGCGGGGCAGCTCATCAGGAGGAATCTCCACCCCGCTATTAATCACTTGAAAGCACAGTTGCTGGGACGGCGCTTGTTTAACCGATAAAGTAATTGATTCCCCAGGGGGGGTGTATTTGCAGGCATTGTTCAACAGCTCAGCAAAGACCCGATCCAGGCTGGCAGAGTCGCTCACCAACTTAGGCAGAGCAGCTTCCACCTGAAAATTTAGCGTTTGCTGGCGACTTTGGGTGCGCTCCTGAAAGCCACTCACCAAACTGGGCAGCCACGTGGTGATATCGATGGGCTGGGCATGGATGGGATGGTTGCCGCCATCGAGCCGCTGCAAGTCGAGCAGATCGTTAATTAAGCTGATTTCCCGCTCGCACTCTTCTTTGAGGACTTGATAGTAGCGGGCAATGCGGCTGCGTTCGGCCTGGGGCTTTTGCAGCTCCGCGTTGAGGTCGAATTCTTGGTTGAGCGTCACCCCTAAAAGCTGCAGGGCAACGCGCATGCTGGTCACGGGGGTGCGTAGCTCGTGGGATACGGTACTTAGAAAATCATCCTTGAGCTGGTTGAGGCGCTCCAGCTCTTTGACCTGGGATTGGGCGGCTTGGTAGAGACGCGCCTGTCGAATAGCGATCGCGCATTGATTGGCCACCTGCTGCACCAGACGGATTTCCGGCTCCTGGAAACCATGTTCACTGCCATTAATTAGCCATAGGTCTCCCAGAACCCCGCGATCATCCAAAATTGGGCAGGCCAACATCGAGACATGGCCCCGTACCGGGTTGGGCTGCTGGGAGCAAAACTGAAAGTATTGCCCATCCAAGAGTTGGTGGTAGACCTCTGGAAAGGCCTCCATTTGAGCCACTCGCCCCTGGTAAGAGGGCAAGGACTCGTTGTGCTCGTAGTAAATCGTTGAGGTGCCCTGCTCTAGGTTGTATAGTGCCGTGTTTGCCCCTTTTGCCCCCAGCGCTTGACTCACCTCCTGGACCGCTGTTTGCAAAATCTGGGTTTCATCCAGACTGTCGCGGACGCGATCGGTAATTCGCTTTAGGGTGGCCTCAAACTCTAAGGCCTGCTTGAGCTGCTGAGTGCGTTGCTCAACTTGCCGTTCTAGCTCTGCATTCAGTTGGCGTAGGCGACTCTGCTGGAGTTGTTGATCGGCAGCAGCACTCTGGGAGACGGGCCTTAGGGTCGTGACCAGAAGCGGCCTGTCTGATTGATCGAGGCGAGTAATGTGAGCCTTGGCAATTTGCCGTTGCCCCTGGGATGCAACCCAGGTAACCTCCTGTTCTATGGGGGTGCCGGTGCGGAGCACGGTTTGCCGGGTTTGCGCTAACTCAGCCAGGGTTACGGGTGAGAAAACACGGTCATTTGCCCCCAGTAATGTGGCTGCTGATTGTCCCAGTAACGTACAGCAGGCTTCGTTAACGTGGAGCCAACGACATTTCGCATCTTGAACAAAGACCGGAGCCGTAATGGCATTGAGAAGCGCTAAGGCAGGCGGCAGCATCTCCGAGCGCTCCTCGGGCAAAGACTGGGAAACGGGCATAAAACGCTGAGACATACCCAAAATGAAGGCTCAACACAAACCGATGCGATACCGAGCAAGCTAAAGGCAGTTTGGGTTCAATGGACTTGATCGTCCACCTCTGTTTTGAACGGCTGATGTAAATGGCGATCGCGGACCAAAACCGATAGATTTCGGCCCTCGCAACCTGCTTTGAAACACCGACCGCGACCACGTATTCACTATGCCCGCCTGTCTCCATAAACGCGCAGCACCGTAGTCGTTTTTACGATTTGACTGGCGACTGGGCAGTAGATATGGCCTTGGCCAAGGCGGTTTCCAAATAAGAATTGATCTTGGTAAGGGCAGGTCTTGTGTCTATTTTCCGCCCATCGCCCTTTTCAGAATTCAGCTAGATAACCCCGGCTTGCGAAGGGCAACTCAATCACCGTCGCAGTGGTATCTGCCACGGTGACGGTTAACCCCGCCCCGCCAGCTTTGGTGCGCAAGTAGCCCAGTCCCCTCACCCCTGCTGCCGTTTTAACCACGCTGGTTAAGGTGCCGACCTTACTACCCGCTAGGGTAATGGCGGTACCTGGGTCAGCCCAAGCCGCTAGTACAAACCCCCAGAGCTGCTGCTTTACCCCCTGGTAGGTGTTAAGACGGGCAATGGTTTCTTGGCCGATGTAGCATCCCTTATCAAAGGAAACCGCTTGCCAAAGGGCTGCTTCGAGGGGGTTGATCGCGTCAGTGAGTTCGGTCCCTGGCATGGGTCGTCCTTGCAAAATTCGGAGTTGCTCCCACAGGTGCTCTCCGAGGGGGACTGCCCCGGCTTCGGTCAAAATCGGCCAGAGCGCGGCGGCGGCAGCGGCGGCGGTAATCAAGGTATCGCCTGCCGTGGCCAGGCCGCTACCGACGGTGACTTGTACCGCTATATCCTGAATCATCACCTGTTCATGGCTGCCATAGGGTGCATCCACAATCGCCCCTAGGCCGAGCTTTTGCAGGAGTAAACGGCTCTCGGGACCCAGCAGGGTCAAGGCGGCGGTGGCTTTAGTTTCATCGGTAAGGGTGACCTGATCGGCAAAGAAAATGTAGCGATCCATCCAGTCGATCAGCGGTTTAGCTTGGTCAGGGGAGACCAGCAACAGCACGGATTCAGGCTCTATATAGGCGGTGACCAGATCGAGGGTGCGGGCTGTGGAGGTGACGAAAACCGTGTCGCAGCCCTGGCTGGGTTGGCATTGCTGCAGTTGGTTGGTGGTTTGGTTATGCAAAAACCGGAGGCGATCGCCCCCAGACACCCGAATGCGGCCCCAATGGGAGCGATCGCACAAGGCAACGCCGGTTTCTACGGCTTGCAGAGCCATTGCATCATTGCCAAAGCTGAGGGCAAGGCCCTGCTCACCGAAGGTGGCTCCAGCGATCTCCTGTTGTGCCTGAAGCGGATTACCCACGATAGCTTTTTCCTAAATACTCGCGGTTCAGCGTCTGCAGGCCAATTCCAGAGGGATTTTGGATTGTCCGGCCCTATTTCTCAGTATAGAGGCTCACCTTTATGGCCTTGGCCACTTTGTCCAGTAAGGCTTTTAACCGGTGTTGATGACGCGCCCTAGAATTACTCTTAGCCTTAGCGCATCAGTAAAGCGGTTTGCAGTATCGTCCCAATCGGACTGGCGACTGCCACAGGAAATTCCTGTCGTTACTTTTGAGCTTCTCGTCTTCAAGGCAAAGCGTGACTGCCTAAAATCCTAGCCTTTGCAACAGCCCTTCGATCTTGGCCCGATGATTGGCTTGCCACTCAGCCAGGGTACTGGCCTCATCCCTATCCGCCCGCTGCTTTGCCAGAGACCAAATTGCCTCACGCTGCGCCATCGGCACAATCGCAATGCCTTCCTCATCGGAGATCGCCATATCCCCTGGGTGTACAACCACCCCACCGCACGTGATTGGCTGGTTCAAGGTTCCCAACGCTTGCTTCTTGCCAGGAACTGGCGACAGCCCCCGCGCAAACACCGGAAATGCCGCCTCTCGCACCTCCGCCACATCTCGAATCACCCCATCAATCACAAACCCGGCAATGCCTCGCTGCTGAGCCGTCGCGCAAACATTGCCCCCCGACAGGGCGTAACGGGCATCCCCCGCTTGCACGACTATCACCGATCCGGGCTCCGCCCGATAAATTGCCGCGTGCAGCATCAAGTTGTCTCCCGGTGGGCAACTCACGGTGTAGGCCGGTCCGGCAATGCGCGGCATGGGCGACCACATCTGGCGAATGCCCATTTCGATAAACTGTTCGCGCCCCAATCCGCCATCGGCATAGGCGGTAGGCGACAGGGCAGCGAACTTAGCAAAATCATTCATGTCCATAACGATACCAACATCCGCTGATTGAATCAGGCGATCGCGCCGCACTTCAAAAGCATCTTGCATAGACATTTCCGTCATGCAGCCCCCCGAAGTTGTGCCAAGATCGCCGAGGTCGATAGGACGGTGGCATATTCTCCCTGCAAGTTGGCCAATGACATCGCATGGACCACTTCAGCGGGCTGCAGTTCCCCATTAAAGTCCACCTTGTCGAAGGTGGCGGTGGCGTCCGCGACCACATAGGTGGCGTAGCCAAGATTGCCCGCCATACGCGCCGTTGCTTCCACCGAATTGTTGGTAATCACCCCGCAAATCACCAGGGTAAACAGGCGCTTTCGCCGCAGCAGCATATCAAGCTCGGTGCCGATAAAGGCGCTGTTGGTGTGTTTGGTGATCACCGGTTCACGGCTTTGGGGCTCCACCACGGCCTTAAATTCACAACCTGGTTGACCGGGGCGATAGGTGGATTGGGGCTCCCGCGAGAGATGGCGAATGTGAATAATTGGAGCCCGTTGATCGCGCCAGCCTCTGAGCAACCGACCCAGGTTGGTTTCCATCTGGGGGTTGTTGCGACGGCCCCAACTGGGGTCATCAATCCCCTGTTGCACATCAATAATCAGTAGCGCGGGGTTGTCAGCAAACATAGCCATGCCAGAATCAACAGTCCGTTGCAGATGAGGAAGAAACCCCTAGGGCGATGCGCCCGCCGGACCCCTACGGTATTCATCTCCAACGGCTGATTTCAGGGGGTTTGGCAGAATGTCAAGGCAATTTGACCGACTTCAGTGGCGTATTCCTCATAGAGCCCGAGGGAACCGGGGATGCGCTGGGATTGGATCTGGGGCAACGATGCCAGGGCCTCCATTTCAGCCTTTGACTGGGGCGGGGCCTTGTCGGCAATGATCATCTGTACGGGCAACGTCAGCGATCGCCCCACCCGGAGCCACTCCTCCCGATCCTGCATCGGGTCTAGGGCTGCGGTCACAAAGGCGGCTGGGGCAAATCGACTCCCCGGCTGCTGAGTGATCTGATGTTTGTGGGCGATAAATTCTGGGGTGAGTGGGTCCGCATCCACATAGACGTGGCGCTGGTACATCCACTTTAGAAAAGCGGGGTGGGTGTTGAGGCCATAAAGGGCCTGACCCAAAAGGGGCGATCTCACCAAATTTCGGACCCCACTGGCCACCGAAGCGGGGGCACCCATGGCCCGAAAGGGGCCTTTCCAAGTGGGGGCAATCAGCATCAGCTTTGAGCAAGCCTCCGGCTGGGCTTGGGCCAGATGCATGGCATAGCCAGCGGCATGTCCGGCGGCAATCACCGCCACCGGCTGATCGATGCAGTCCCGCACAAAGTCTTGCAAGAGCTGTTTGTAAAGGGCGCTGCCATACTGGGCCCCCGGACGGTCAGAATCGCCAAAGCCGAGCCAATCCAGGGCAATCACCTGGAAGTGGGGGGCCAAGGCCTGAGCGATGCCCGCCATTTCAGTCCGCGAAGAAACGGTGCTAAACGCCGGTAACAGCAGCACCGGCGTACCTGTCCCCAAGCTTTCATAGGCAACAACCGTTTCACCCTCGTGGTCCCATCGGTACTGGTGGCGAGTGCCCCCAATTTGTGTGGGCGCTGGGGGAGATGCGGTAGTCGTCATGGTGCTGAAAGATTGGGTGGCTATATCTCAGCTTAGTCTCACCCAAAGGTTCTGGACGACGTTAGGCTAAAGCCGCTGTTTTTTTAAACCGCCATGTGTCGTCTGCTGGGATATCTGGGGCCACCCCTATCCCTACAAAAGCTGATTTTAGAGCCGCCCCATTCCCTGGTGGTGCAGAGCTACGCCCCCAAAGAGCTGAGGGTGGCACTGCTCAATGCCGATGGCTTTGGCCTGGGCTGGCATCACCCGACCCGCACCACCGAGCCCTTTACCTATCGCAGCACCCTACCCGCCTGGAATGACGTTAATTTAGAGCCCCTATGCCGCTATATCGAATCTGGCTCGGTACTGGCCTATGTGCGCAGTGCCACCCCCGGTCAGGGGCTGGATATCAGCAATTGTCAGCCCTTCCAATCGGGGCAACTGCTGTTTACCCACAATGGCTATATCAATCATTTTCGCGACACGCTCTATCGGTCTATGGGCCAGACCATGGGCGATCGCGCCTACGGCCAAGTCCGGGGCAGCACCGACTCGGAGCATATCTGGGGGCTGGTGCTGAGTGAGTTAGAGTGGCAGCCCGATCTACCGCTAGAGAACGCTCTAGAACAAGCTTTGACGACCCTGGTCAAACTGGCCCATCAACATAAAACCAGCTTCGCCGCTAACATCCTGATCAGCAACGGCGATCGCCTGGTGGGTTGCCGGTTCGCTACGGATGGACCCGCCCCCACGCTCTATTGGCTGCGCCCAAGCGATGCCTTTGGACCCGGCACCCTAATTGCGTCCGAACCGTTATTTGATGGGGCATGGACTGCCTGCCCCGATGCTGCCCTATTTACCGTAGAACCCAATCGTGATCCTCAGTTCCGCCCCCTCCAGCACCTCAGCCGCGCTATCTGACCGCCAACAGCTCCAAGCAGATTTACACCGCTGCCGCCAAACCACCCTGGCCTTAGCTGAAAGCCTGAGCGATGCCGAATATTCTCAGCAGGCCCATCCCGATTTCAGCCCCGTGGGCTGGCATCTCGGCCACATTGCCTTCACCGAATCCCTCTGGATTTTGGAGCAATTGCAGGGACACCCCTGCCCCTATCCCCAATACCGCAAGCTGCTGGCCGCTGATGGTCTACCCAAAGCAGAGCGGCAAAATCTACCAGATTGGCCGACGATTCGGGCCTTTTTAGCGGATATTCGCGATCGCACTCTCGCCTATCTAGAAATCGCTCCCTTAGAAGCGCAACTGCGGCTGTGGCGCTGGCTGCTGCAACATGAATGCCAACATGCCGAAACCATGGCCCTGGTGCTGGCCCAACACCGCTGGTCTGTGGATCAATATGCAGCGCCTAAACACTTGTCTGAGCCGACGCCCATTCCCCCAAAAGCCGAGGCGGTACTGGTTCCCGCTGGATCGGTCACCTTGGGCAGCGAGGCGATCGATGCCCTGGACAATGAGCGGCCCCGCCACACCGTCCAGCTAGAGGCTTACTGGTTAGACCGCACGCCGGTCACCGTAGCGGCTTACCGACGATTCATTACTGCCGAGAGCTATCAAGATTCGCACTACTGGACTCCAGAGGGTTGGGATTGTGTGCAGTCTCAGCACATCACCCAGCCCCTGTACTGGCGGACTGATCCAGTCTGGGATAACCATCCCGTTTGTGGGGTGAGCTGGTATGAGGCTGATGCCTATGCTCGCTTTGTCGGTAAGCGCCTGCCCACGGAAGCGGAGTGGGAACGGGCCGCCCAGGGGGTGGGGACAGCGATCGTCAGCTGCCGGGTTGGGCACACCACCCCGGTCGGGCATTATCTCGAAGGGCGCAGCCCAGCAGGCTGCGATGATCTGTTCGGTAACGTGTGGGAATGGACTGATAGTTGGTTCGTTGGGTACAAAGGTTTTGCCGCCTATCCCTATCGGGGCTATTCCCAGGCCTATTTCGATGGTGAGCACCGGGTGCTGCGGGGGGGCAGTTGGGCCACCCAGGGGTTGGCATTGCGATCGTCCTTTCGCAACTGGTACCACCCCCATGTGCGGCAGATGTTTGCCGGATTCCGCTGTGCCCAAACCGCTTGAGGATCATAAATCTATTGGCATCGCAATCTTCCTTTAGGGACAGGTCAATGCCCCGTCCTTAAAGCGGTCTGACTGTCCAGGTTATTCAATTTGTGTCTCTGAAAATCCCTGAAGCCAATACCTCAGACTCTCTTCACCCTGCCTGCAGAATCCGGTGGCAAAATACACGGAGAACGTCGTCTTCTTGATTCTCGTTAGCGCAAATATATGCCTGTCAATACCCCCGCTCCTCACTCTGCATCTGACGCTGAACATCCTTCATCGGTGACTCCGGTCTTGCAACGTAATCGCCTCACCCTCGAATATCGCCTGCTCGCTTCTACCGCAACCGCTGAGGATGACGGTCAAGATGTGATCACAGGCTTGACTCAACCCCTCAAAAGCCTGCCCCCTAAATACTTTTATGATGATCGCGGCTCGCAGTTGTTTGAAGCGATTACGACGCTACCCGAGTACTACCTCACCCGCACCGAGACTCAAATCTTGCAGCAGGATGCCGACGCCATTGCCCGCTGGGTGGGGACCTGCGACTTGGTGGAACTGGGCAGCGGCAGCTCGACTAAAACCCGAATTTTGCTGGATGCCTACCAGCGTCAAAACACACCCCTCCGCTACGTGCCTGTAGATGTCAGCGGCGGCATTTTAGAAGTCACGGCTCAACGCTTAATCCAAGACTATCCAGATCTTTCGGTCCATGGTTTAGTCAGCACCTATGAAGTTGCCCTGGCCAATTTACCCGCTACTGACTTGCCCCGCCGCTTGGTCGCCTTTATTGGCAGCACCTTGGGCAATTTGTCGCCTCAGCACTGTGTAGAATTTTTCCAGCAGGTGAGGCAGGCCCTACAGCCCGGTGATTACTTTTTGCTGGGGGTCGATCTGCACAAGAATACGGCTCAGCTCGAAGCGGCCTACAACGACAGTCAAGGGATCACGGCGGCGTTCAATCTGAATATGCTGTATCACCTCAACTGGCGCTTCCAAGGCAACTTTGACCCGGAACAGTTTCGCCATGTGGCTTTTTATAATGAGGGCGATCGCCAAATGGAGCTTTACATTGAGAGTCTGTGCGATCAAACGGTTACGCTCAAGGCGCTTAACCTGACGGTGACGTTCAAGGCTGGGGAGCGGTTGTTGAGTGAGAGCTCTCGCAAGTTTGAGATTGCGTCCTTAACGGCAGAGCTACTGAATCACGGTTTTCAAATGGTGAAAACCTTCACGGATGATCAGCAGGACTTTGCTCTCTGCCTTTGTCAGCGAATTTGAGTTGGATTCGGGTGGATCAGGAAAGTTTCTTCTAATTCACCCGATCTTTGATGATATTCAGAAGGTCTCTGGTGAACTTCGAAATCAGGGATATATAGGGCGTTAGCTTTATGATTGTGGTTAGCAGCAAGACTATGCCCCAAGCACGATGAACAATCTCTCTGACAACAAGAAGTGGGAGGGTTCCCTGGTTATAGCCCATGAAACGGCTAAGTTGCTTGGATGGGTAAAGGCGATTAAACCCAACCCGGATAACAGCGATGAATTCACTATTACCGTTATTCCAACTCAATTCTCATGGTTGCCCCAAAAGTTAACAGGAGCCTATGAATTATCAAGCAATTCAGTTCTAACGTCAGGCGATTTATTGATCGTAGCTGAAGACAGCGCCGTTGAAATCACACCTCAAAGTAATTTATTTCAAAAAGCAAATCAAATTTCTGAGAAAATTTTCAGGATCACTCCATTTCTTATAACCATTTCATCAATATTACTAATTGCGCCTGTACTTGCATTTATAGTTATTAGGCTTTACGAAAAAATTATTTCTATACTTCACGCTAGAAATTTCTCGGGTTATCAAAATCGAGGCTGGGATGATGAGGGACATGCAGGGTTTTCCAGAGTTCCTCAACCACAACCCCCTGGCCCACAACCCCCAGACAATATTGAACTAGAACTCCCACTTTCTGCATGTGAACAGGGTATGAACTCGTCCTCTGTGATGCGATTGTTATAGCTATATGACATCGAAATAGTAGTCAGCATGAATCTTTTGTTGCCTGCGCACAGCAATCTTCAATAATTTCGCCTACACTGCATAACCAGAAAAAAATCCCTGATCTACCTAACTTTAAATGATATACGGAAACAGTTACCCCATCTGTATCAGCAAGAGGTTATGCATAGGGAATTCTCTCTAGTTGATTTTTATCTAGCTTCAGATGAATCAAAACTTTGAGAAATGGATGTCTAAGTTGGATTTGTCGGATACGACCATTCAACAATACGCTAGTGCAATAGATGGCTCACTTACCAAGTGGGCAGTAAGATCATCTATTATTTCTCAACCACTTCGTAATATTCGAAGCCAATCTGAATTCGATGCCGTCTCATTCCAAATTCAGCAACTTCCTGAATTTCATAAGCGCAACACTAAAGGGAACAATTTGTATTCTGCTGCACTCAATAAATACTCAGAATTCTTGGCGTCAATCCCCCAACTTTTTTCCCCAGAGTCGAATTACATTCTTAATCCATCTTCAGGAAACAAGTTCTGGGTAAATCTTTCCAGCGGTCGCATACATTATTTTGTTGAGAAATTTGGTGATAAATTCAATATTGTGCTACGAGGCGATTTGGATTTGCAAGGTGACTTTTATGCAATTCCCTACGCTATCGTCAAACCGGCATTGACCGAAAAATATCAAACTGAGGATAAAAGTGGTCGAAAAAGATGGGTCGCATCCATAAAAAATCATCAACTTAGAATTCGCCGCTATCCAACTCCAATTGATGTGAGTTCTTATTACGGTAACATCTCTGCCCTTTTATCGGATTTCAATCAAAACTCAGTTGACAACGAAAACGACTATGCAATTGAGAACAGAAAAATTGAGATCCAACAACGTCAGAAGCAATCGCTTTTTCGAAAACGTGTTCTAGAGAATTTTGACGGATGCTGCTGTTTAACAGGTTTTTCAGAAACCGAACTTTTGATCGCAAGTCACATTATCCCGTGGCGCACACGAATTGAAACTCGACTGAATCCTTCAAACGGTCTATTGTTGTTCGCTGGTTATGACAAAATGTTCGATCTGGGATTTTTCACATTTGATGATGATTTGACTGTCATTATTCCAAGCGACTTAAATCTTTTTAGTATTCCATTACAGAAACAACTGAGAGAATTGGATGGGCGAAAGGCTAACAAACCACAAAAATGGCCACTAAAATCCGATTACTTGGAATTTCATCGATCAGAGATATTTAGTAAAAGAATCACAGTGCTCCAAAACACATATCCAAAATGAGATTCACCGAAGCCCATTTTGGATATGTGTTTTGAGTGAGAGGCCGACTATTTTGATTCGTTGATCATTAGCTTTGGGAAGCAAAAACTAAGATATTTAGGTGACTCCATGAGCTACATCATGGTCGATGTCGAATCTGATGGACCAATACCTGGCGACTACTCCATGATTTGCTTCGGTGCAATCATCGTCGAGCCGTCCCTCGAAAAAACCTTCTACGGCAAACTCAAGCCCATCTCCGAACAATGGATTCCAGAGGCGCTTGCTGTCAGTGGATTCACCCGCGAAGAAACCCTCGAATTTGACGACCCCAAAACCGTCATGGCGCAATTCGCCACATGGATTGCCGCCAATAGTAACGGTCGCCCTTTCTTCATCTCCGACAACAACGGATTCGATTGGCAATTCATCAATTGGTACTTTCACCACTTCACAGGCAACAACCCGTTTGGCCACAGTTCATCTAACCTCGGCTCCCTCTACAAGGGACTGGTCAAAGACACCTTCACCAACTTCAAGCACCTGCGAAAAACAAAGCACACCCATCATCCCGTTGATGATGCTCGTGGTAATGCTGAGGCCCTTTTGCAAATGAAACAAGATGGATTGAAAATCAGCCTGAAATAGGCTGTATATGGTGTGCAAGGTCGGTCCCTTCAGCTCAATCTTCGCAAGACGTTCTGGCTAGAATTGAGAAGTGGCCTGATACGGGTGAGTTGGGGTGGTCTTCAGAGCAATTAGGCGCTGTTCATTGAGGAAATAGCAAAATGAGCCATCCGATCCAGTGTCAGTGTGGTTGCCTCAAAGGCACGGTTGCCGATGTCCAAAAAGCAAACCGTGTCATCTGCTATTGCCGAGATTGTCAGGCGTTTGCCCATTTTTTAGGTAAAGGCAGTGAAATACTGAATCGCCATGGCGGCACTAGGACTATTTCATTTTCGCAGAAACCTTAATATGTCAAGCTCCCAGGCCATAGAAAGTTTCTGAAACCATGATGAATCTGTCTGCTCAACCAGCACTGGAACGCCTAGAAATTTTAGCCGCCTTTGCTGAGTTGCCGGATGTTCGTCATGCTTCCGGCAAACGCCACCAGATGACACCTTGTGCCTGGCATTATTTACTTTGGCCATAGCCGGGAATCGCGGCTTTCTCGGCTGAAGAGCTACCGCCAGGCCCTACTGGAACTGTTCAACCCGCCGAAGCAACGCTTGCCCTCCTACAGCAAGATTCAAATCTTGCTGTAGGAGGTGGATTATCAAGCCTATTCAACCGCCTTGGCGCGATTATTCGAAGCCGACCCGTTACCGGGCGAAACTTTAGTGGTAGACGGCAAAGTCTTACGGGGCTCCTATCAGCTCGAAACCGATAACCCCGACTCCCCGCCGCATCCCGCTAGTTGATATTACCGATCGCCTAGCTGAGAGCAGCCTGCAGCAGAAATCAACGGAATTAGATGCGGCCTTGGCTGATCCATAGCGCCCCCAAGCTCAACTAGTTCAGAGTGAGAGAATGCCAAGCCTGGGTCAGTTGGTTGCTGCAATTGCCCATAGGATCAACACTTATGGCGAATCTTGTCGTAGAGGGTGACGTCCTGATCCCCCGACTGTTGCCAAGAGTAGTCATACTGCATCCCCTGCTGAGCCAGCTGCTTGAAGAGCTTGGGCTCGTCGTAATAGAGGTCGAAGGCGCGATTCAGGGCGGACTCTACAGCGTAGTTGTCGGTCTCGTAAAAGACAAACCCAGTGCGCATTTCGGGAGAATGGGTGGTGTCGTAGTCCCAATCAAACACAGTGTTCAACAGACCGCCCACGCCCCGCACCACCGGCACCGTGCCGTACTTCATCGAAATAATTTGGGTGAGGCCGCAGGGCTCAAAGTTACTGGGCACCACCATCAGATCAGCCCCAGCATAGATAGCGTGGGCCAGCTCTTCGCTAAAGCCGATCTCTAGGTGAACATCAGGGTTGTCGTTGAGGTGCTGCTTCTCATGGCGGAACCAATCATTGATCCCCTGCTCAGTGGCAGACCCCAATAAAACGAACTGAGCGCCCCGGTTGAGGGTGTGATAGATGGCATGGTGAACCAGATGCACCCCCTTTTGCCCATCCAATCGGCCAATAAAGGCAACCAGAGGCTTATCGCCAGCACGCAGCAATAGCCGTTCTCGCAGCGCCTTCTTATTGAGGGCTTTGTCTTCGAAGGTGCTTAGGGTATAGGGATATTCGATGTGGTCATCTTTTGCTGGGTTCCACATGGCATAGTCAATGCCGTTGAGAATGCCGGAAAACTTGTGCTGGTTGACGTGCAGAGTATGGCCTAGGCCAAACCCACAGGTGCCGTGATGGGCTTCCCAAGCATGGTGGGGAGAGACTGTGGTGACATGGTTTGAGTAGACAATCCCCCCTTTCATAAAGTTGATCGCAAAGGGGTTGAAGTTGTCTTTGAGGCGGGAGTCATCAAAGTAGTAGGGCTCGCGGTTGAGGCCGGTGGCATGGAGAATTTCGGCCCCCGCATGGCCCTGATGCTTAAAATTGTGGATGGTATACAGCACCCGCTGATATTCCATGCCGTGGTACTTATACATTTCGAACAGCATCACCGGAATCAAGCCGGTCTGCCAATCGTGGCAGTGGATAACATCGGGGCGCTTGTTGCTGCGGAGCAAAAACTCTAAAGCCGCCTTGCTAAAGAAGGCAAATCGCATTGGGTCATCGCCGCAGCCGTAGTACATGCCGCGATCGAAGAACATATCTGACGAATGGGGCTCAATGAAGAAGCAGAGCCGCCCATGCACCCAACCGCAATGGACCGTACAGCTTATAACGCCCCCATACCAGGGCACCTGCAGATCCACATAGGCATCATGCAGACCCCAGATGTGGTCGTAGCGCATGTTGCTGTATTTCGGCAAAATCAACTCGACGCAATGGCCGCGCTCGTCTAAGTTGCGGCTCAACCCATAGACCACGTCTCCGAGGCCACCTGCTTTGATCACAGGGGCGCACTCCGAGGCGATTTGCACGATGTACATGGGCAGAGTCCTTGGTTAATAAAAATTTATTTTGGATTGACTTTATTCAAACAGGATCGTTTTCCCGAAGCAAGATACAAAGGGCAAGATTTTCGAGATCGCGCCCTAAGGGCAGGCTGGAAACGACCTTGGGCAGGGAGAAGTGGCGGCGTTAGTATATCTACATCCACAAAATCTTATTCAAGGAGTCCGTTATGGTTAGCACGCAAGTCTCCGCCCGCGAACTCTTTCGCGCCGCCTACGAGAACCGGTACACCTGGGACAGCAACTTTCCGGGCTACACCGCTGATGTCACCTATCTCAAGGGGGACGAAACCATCACGGGTCAGGCGAAGGTCAGCGCTGACTTTAAGGCTGAAGTCACCGGCATTGAAGCTGAAGCCGCTCAGAAAGCCGTCCATGGTCAGCTTTGGGAAATCGCCATTCACCGGGTACGTCGCGGCTTTGAAGACACCCACAGCAACAACACCTTTTCCTATGGCAAAACCCTAGAGGATGGCTCCGTCGAAATTCTGATGGGGGGCAAAGCAGAAGGAGATGGCTATCAGCTGCGCAATAACGAGGTTTCTATGGTGCATCGCCACATCCATGGCACGGTGGTCACCATCCACACCTTTAGCAGCCACGACACCGGCGCAGGCTACCTCTCTCACCGCTATGACTCGGTTTACCACGACCCCAAAACCGGCGAACAAAAGGGCGGACGCAGCACCTTTGAGGACAGCTACACCCAGGTGGGCGACTACGTGATTCTCTCGGAGCGGGTGATTGAGACGGATATGGGCGATCGCACGGAAACCCAAACCTTCCGTTTCGACAACATCCAGTTGCTGTCTGCATAAGCTTGAGCAATCGGAATTGGGGGCTGGGCCCCAAACCCCCAGATATTGGGGCGAAACAGGCCCCCCCCCCCCCAAAAAGGGGGGAAAGGGTGGGGTGTGGAAGCGCACAGGAAGAGCGGGGGGGGGGGGAACAA
>JBHJIP010000196.1:0-6627 GCA_050043365.1 Leptolyngbyaceae cyanobacterium | reverse complement strand
CAATAAGCACACCGTGCATATAGAGATCAAGTTAGGCAGATTAAGCCAGATCGTCGTCGTTATTCGTTTCTTAGGAACACCTTTACTGCAATGGCCTATTTCCGTCGCCGCCTGTCTCCCATCAAACCGGGCGATAAGATTGACTATAAAGATGTTGATCTGCTCCGTAAGTTCATCACCGATCGCGGCAAAATCTTACCCCGCCGCATTAGTGGCCTGACTGCCCAGCAGCAGCGCCATTTGACCACCGCCATTAAGCGGGCGCGAGCGATCGCGCTGCTACCCTACGTGAATCGAGAAGGCTAGTGTCGTTGAATTTAGGGGGGCAAGGCCGTGGACAAGGGGACGCTGGTCGAATTTCGTGTGCAGGGCACCCCCCGGCTGGGCATTGCTGAACGACCCGAAGGTAAGAAGAATTGGGTCGTGATTGATGTGAGGGGGCAGAAACATACCATTCACCCCCGCGAAGTTACGTTTCAGCTCGCCAATGGGGACCTGACGGCCAAAGACCTCCCTAGTTTGCTGAAGGATACAGAAGATTATTTAGACCCAAGCAGCTTGCAAGTTGCTTGGGAAATTTTGGTGGAGTCCTCAGAAGCAGCAACCCCTCAATCCCTGGCAATGCTGCTGTTTTCAGATGCAGGCCCCGTGCCTTGTTATGCGGCCCATCGGCTTTTATCTGACGACAAAATTTACTTCAAGCAAAAGGGCGATCGCTACGAACCCCGCTCTGCAAACCAGGTTGAAGAACAGCGCCATCAGATAGAAAAAGAAGCCCAGCGCCAAGAGGAGCTCACCGGATTCGTAACTCGGGTTCAACAAGTTCTGGCAGCGGAGTCGCTAGAATGGCAGAAAAGCGATCGCCCCCGCCTAGAGGCCCTCGAAAAGTTTGCACTCTTTGGGGATGAGGCCAATCAACGTCATTTGGCCCAAGATACCCTGGCGTTGATTGGCTGGCACAATACATCTGCCGATGCGTTTAAGCTGCTGGTCGATCTAGGGTTGTGGGGCATTCATGAGAATTTGGCACTGCGACGCAGCCAGATTCCCACCCAGTTTACTGAGGCCGCCTTATCCATGGCGCAGCACCATTTAACCCAGGCCCCTCCTGATTCCGATCCCCAACGGTCGGATTTAACTGACTTAAAGGTGTACACCGTTGATGACGAGAGCACCCGAGAAATTGACGATGGCCTTAGTTTAGAAACCCTAGAGAATGGCCAACAGCGGCTCTGGATTCACATTGCGGATCCGACCCGCTGGATCTTGCCCGGTGATGCCCTTGACCTAGAGGCCCGACGGCGAAGCACGACCCTATATCTGCCGACCGGGGCCGTACCGATGTTCCCGTTTGAGTTGGCCACAGGGCCGATGAGTCTCGTTCAAGGGGAGCAATGCTACGCCTTGAGCTTTGGGGTGATTCTCAGCCAAACGGGCGATATTGAGGACTACTGCATTACCCCGAGTCTAATCAAACCGACCTATCGCCTCACCTATGACGATGTGGACGAGATGCTGGATTTGGGCGTCCAAGCAGAGCCAGAGCTATTGGCGATCGCCCAATGGGCAAAAACCCGCCAGCAATGGCGCACCACCCAAGGGGCGATTAGCATCCATATGCCAGAGTCTGCCATTCGAGTTATCGATGAGGACGACATTGATATTCAAGTCTTAGATGACTCCCAATCTCGGCAAATGGTGGCGGAGATGATGATTTTGACGGGGGAAGTGGCGGCCCGTTACGGTCAAGCCCATGGGCTAGCGATTCCATTCCGTAGCCAGCCCCAACCCGAACTCCCCCCCGACGAAGAACTGTTGCAACTGCCCACGGGTCCCGTCCGGGATTCAGCCATTCGCCGCTGCATGCCCCGCAGTGAGATGGGCATCACCCCGGCCCGCCACGCCACCCTCGGGTTAGAGGGCTACAGCCAGGTGACCTCTCCCATCCGCCGCTATACAGACCTGTTGGCCCACTTTCAAATCAAAGCCCATTTGCGCGGTGGGCCGCTTCCGTTTTCTTCAGAGGAAATCACCGAACTCATGCAGGGGGCTAGTACCGCCGCCTATGAGGCCACCTTGGTCGAGCGTCAGACCAAGCGCTACTGGTCACTGGAATATCTAAGGAGGCAGGGCGATCGCACTTGGTCAGTGATGCTCCTGCGGTGGCTGCGCGCTCACGATCGCATCGGCCTGATCCTATTCGAGGAGCTTGGGTTTGAATTGGGCGTTCGCCTTGATCGGGATATGGAGCTCGGAGAACGGTTTCAGATTCAGATCATCCATGTTAGCCCCCGGCAGGATGTGATTCGCATCAAAGAAGTGATCGAAGATAATGCGGAATCGGTTGTGGCTTGAGAATCGGGGCTAGCGCTTTAAATAGAAGCGATGAGGATAGCCCCATTTCCAGATGTAGATGCGCCCTGGTTTTTGGCCGAATGTCCAGGTTCCAGTAAAGTCGATGCGATCGCGAAACATGCCATATAGCAGCGACAGATTTTCGACCTTGGCAAGCTGATAATCCTGAGATTGGGAGTTGGGGGCTAGGTCCAATGTGATGGCCCAACGAATTGCATCTCCCGCTTGATAGATCAAAACCGGCGAAACTGCCTCGCGACGGTTATAAACCATCAGGTCACCGTCTCGATATTCGAGCCGCTCATCCACCTCAATGCCGGTGATTCCATCACCATAGGACGTACCGTAAAACGGCCCTTGATCAAATCCTTGTTCAGTAAAGGCAACCCACGTGGTGGTTGGCAGCAGGATAATCAAAGCCACCAAGCATCCCAACCAATAGGCACTCGGGTACTTGGGGGGGCGCCAAGCCCGGAGCAAAAGCATGAAAACCCCAAAACCGATCAGCAGCACCACAAAAGGCAGCACCCCATGGATCAGGGTGAACGGTAAGGCGATCAAAACGCCTAAAACAGTCGTGAGGCTACCAACAAATACCCCCTTACGCCGAATGATTGACATAACTCAATTAATATTCATCCTTGCTGAAAGCCTAGACACCGTTCTATCACGTCTAGGTCACATGCCTACCCAGCCAGTACCGTGCTGAATGTCCAGAAGCCGATGTGGCAATTTTTGATTAGTCAAAAAAAATCCCTGACTTAGCTTTGCTAAACCTAGGGAATGCAAGGGGCGGGTTGAGCGACAGGGCTACCTATCGTCCCCTCAGAGGTAATTAAGGACTTTACTCCTCTTCCCAGCTCTCTACAGCCAGTAGGGCTTCAATAGAGTCGCGCATGGAAAATTCGAAGTCTTCCAGTTCCTTGCGCCAGTGAGCCCAATCGTCACCAAACAGGAACGCCACCTTCCAAATACTATCCGTGGGCTGAACCACTTTTCGTTTCACCAGAGACTGTACCTGCCGCTGGAATTTCACCATCGGATGGACAACCTTTGGGTCGAGTGTTGTATTGGTCATATTCGAGTTTTCAAAAATCTGCTTGAAAGAAACTGGTCGTCTGAAACCTCATCCCACGCTTCAAACGTTGCCGGATCAGGCTTCAACTATTCCAACTGGAAAAGATAGCATAGTTTCCAAAAGATGCAACGCCCATAGCAACAATCGGGAAAAGCATCTTCGACTCAGGCATGATCGTGCGTTTTAGAGTCGCTGTAGTAGCTACGCTAAGATAACACCCTGGCAGGTCTTTGTCATACTTATATTCACGGATTATGAGATCCACGGATTATGTTGGCAACCTGGGCGATCGCTCCATATACTGGCGCAGTTCCTGGCCAAAAACTGGCCTCGTTATTCTCTAAAATTGCCATATAAGCCCCACAGTGCAATGTGTTGATACGATTGGCAGTTGAACGCTTACCGTTTTGGCGAATCCTGAATCAATGGCTCCCGCAGACGATTCGATAAATTCTTCTGAACCCATCCATTTGCCTCGCACCAGCGAGTCTGAGCAGCTCAAGCGTATTCGCCACACCTTTTCCCATGTCATGGCCATGGCGGTACAGCGGCTTTTTCCCAAGGCTCAGGTAACGATCGGCCCTTGGATCGACTATGGCTTTTACTACGATTTCGATCATCCAGAACCCTTCACTGAGGCGGATCTAAAGAAGATCAAGAAGGAGATGATCAAAATCGTCAAGAAGGGGCTGCCGGTAGAGATGGAAACCGTTAGCCGAGACGAGGCGAAACAACGGATTGAGGCCCTGGGCGAACCCTACAAGCTAGAAATTCTCGAAGGTCTAGAAGAACCCATCACCCTTTATCACTTAGGGGATCAATGGTGGGACCTGTGTGCTGGTCCCCACGTAGAAACCACAAAAGACTTGCATCCCAAGGCCTTCGACTTAGAAAGCGTGGCCGGAGCCTATTGGCGAGGCGAGAGCGATCGCGCCCAGCTCCAGCGCATCTACGGTACCGCCTGGGAGACCCCCGAGCAGCTCAAAGAATACAAGCGCCGTCGCGAAGAGGCCAAGCGTCGCGATCACCGTAAGCTGGGCAAGGAGCTGGGCCTGTTTGTATTCAGCGATGATGTGGGTCCTGGTCTCCCCCTCTGGACGCCGAAGGGAACGGTACTGCGCTCAACCCTAGAGAACTTCCTCAAGCAGGAGCAGGTGCGGCGGGGCTATCAACCGGTGGTGACGCCCCATGTGGGGCGAGTGGATCTATTCAAGCTCTCGGGCCACTGGCAGAAATACAAGGATGATCTGTTCCCGATGATGGGGAAATCTGAGGACGAAGGGTTTGTGTTGAAGGCGATGAACTGCCCCTTCCACGTGCAAATCTATAAGTCCACCCTGCGGTCCTATCGGGATTTGCCCATTCGCTTGGCGGAGTTTGGTACGGTTTATCGCTATGAGCAGTCGGGGGAGCTGGGGGGGCTGACCCGAGTGCGAGGCTTTACCCAAGACGACGCCCATCTATTTGTCACCCCAGAGCAACTGGATGACGAGTTCCTGAAGGTGGTGGACTTGATCCAAGCGGTGTTGAAAACCTTGCAACTGGACGGTGCTTTCCAAGCCCGACTCAGCTTCCGGGATCCGGATTCGGACAAGTACATCGGCTCCGATGAAGCTTGGGAAAAGGCTCAGAATGCCATCCGCCACGCGGTCGAAACTCTGGGGATGAAGCACTTTGAGGGTATTGGTGAAGCGGCCTTCTACGGCCCTAAATTGGATTTTATTGTCCGGGATGCCTTGGATCGCGAATGGCAGTTGGGCACCGTCCAGGTGGATTACACCCTGCCCGAACGGTTTGATCTGGAGTACGTGGCAGAAGATGGTAGTCGCCAACGCCCGGTGATGATTCACCGGGCTCCCTTCGGCTCCCTAGAGCGGTTAATCGGCATTTTGATTGAGCAATATGCCGGAGATTTCCCCATCTGGCTGGCCCCAGAGCAGATTCGCCTGCTGCCAGTCACCAGTGAGCAACTGGGCTTCGCCAAACAGGTGGCCGAACGGATGCTGGCCCAGGATATTCGAGTGGTGGTTGATACCAGTGGCGATCGCCTCGGCAAGCTGATCCGCAATGCGGAGAAAGCCAAGATTCCAGTTATGGCTGTGGTTGGGGCGAAGGAGCAAGAAGCCAATGCCCTCAGCATTCGCACCCGCGCTGATGGTGAGCTGGGTGTTTTGTCAGTGGATGAAGTGACTGAACGCCTAGTGGCTGCAATTTCCAATCACGGGGCTTTCTAGGCATGCAATCGTGAACTCCAAACTTCCTGGTCCCAAATTTGTTCAGTTTTTTGGTCCAGTAATCTCAGCCCTTCAAGAGCTGGGTGGCTCTGCTCGCCCTGCTGAAGTACGTGACCAAGTTGCGGTAGCACAGCATATTTCCGATGAAGAACGCTCTGTTCTGCTAGAAGGTGGCACGCCTCGATTTGACAACCTAGTATCCTGGGCCAGGTTTTACTTGGTGAGGGCAGGTTATATCGATTCCTCTCTTCGTGGTGTTTGGGCACTCACTGAAAAGGGCCGGACATTATCCGATTTGACTCACGAAGAAGCACTTGAATTGTTCAAAGGCATTCACGTGGAGTTCTCTAGAACCTCTAAGGTTAGAGAAACTCCAGCCTTAGAAGACGAAGACTTGACTTCTCCACCGGATGAATCACGTGCCACAGATATTGATTATCAGCAGGACCTACTTGAAACGCTTCTGAGTCTTCCGTCTGATGGATTTGAACGGTTTTGCCAACGCCTACTTCGAGAATCAGGGTTCCAAGAAGTAGCTGTGACAGGCCGTTCCGGCGATGGTGGTATTGACGGTATAGGTATTCTTCAAGTCAATCCGCTTGTTAGTTTCAAAGTCCTATTCCAGTGCAAACGCTACAAAGGTTCTGTCACTCCTTCACAGGTCCGTGATTTTAGAGGTGCAATGATGGGACGTGCTGATAAAGGCATCGTTATTACTACAGGCTCTTTTACCACCGAGGCTAGGAAAGAAGCCGTTCGCGATGGTGTTCCTCCCATTGAGCTAGTTGATGGTGAGAAACTAATTGACATGCTCGAATCCTTAGAGGATATTTGGAAACACGTAGAGCGTCTAAATCGTCACGCTAACCTGCGTAACATGACACGGATCATGGCGATGTAGATGAGTGCTTCAGAGGATTCAGGTAAGCGCTCATAATCAACATTGAGCCGTCGACACCA
>JBHJIP010000195.1:0-37452 GCA_050043365.1 Leptolyngbyaceae cyanobacterium | reverse complement strand
GGAGAGGAGGATGCTCCATGAGCTTAGTTCTAAGTTGGGGAACTTGAGCTTCTCATGGAGTGCCTCTTTCAAAAACCTCTGTCTCAAATGAGACTCACCTATTCAAAGGGGTTGCAGGACTTTTCTGCACCACTAAGGATGAAGCCCATTCAACGTCAGAGGAGGCGCGAGAAATCATCATCGGTCACTCTCAACAAAATCGATTGTTGCTGGTTGCTTTTACTGAGCGAGCTGCCAACATTCGTATCATCAGCGCCCGTCTAGCAACTCGCCAGGAGCGTGAAGATTATGAACTCAACACCTGAACCTAGGTCAGCATCTGGTGATGATTTGTCGCCTGAATATCGATTTGATTATCAAAAGGCAAAACCCAACCGCTTTGCCGTACACAGCTCTGATTCAGCGCAGGCCACTGTAATCTTAGATGCAGATGTGGCTAGGATTTTCACCACTTCTGAAGCTGTTAATAAAGCACTGAGAGCATTCATTGAAGCGATGCCGCAATCTGTTATTGGGACCTCTGAGCCAAGGCGGAGCTGAGATTGATCAGCCCGATTCATCGGAAACTGTTTTTTTAGGAGGCCCAGGAGTTTTGACGGCCTTGCCGAAGTTGCCACCTGCACCACAGTACGGGAATCAATAAGCTGAGCATCCAACAATAAAATCCGGGCTGTAAAGATTGCAGATACATCTTGGCCCCGGCCCCGTTGGATGGCAGTTCTTGAACGAATAGCAATAGCGTATTTAACCCCAACCCGATAGTAATCAGGCCGAGAATAGTGCCTGCACGCCAAGCGCGACCCAGCCACAACCCTAAGCTGACCAGGTAAGCAACATTGGCAAACCAGGCAAATTGCAAGACAAAAATGCCCAGCCAACCCAGCGCCAACACCTCCCAACCCGGCATCAGCGTCAAGGCACCGTCAGGAACCGTGTTGAATTCACCCCGATTAAGAAACTGAAAGGCGGGTAGGGCTAGGGAAAGGCCATAAAGCGCCAAGCTCAGGAGCATAGGGGAACGCAAAGACTTGAGCTTCATAGGCGATCTGCTTGAAAAAGGATTAGGTAGCGATAGCTACAAACCTGACAGTTGAGTTTACAGATACAAGGAATGAAACAACGTGATTTCCGCTCTCATAAAGTGTTTTGCTATCAAGCAACGTACTGAAACGTGTTATTTATGCTTTAACTTTTCGGTCAACTGTCATAACTTATGTAAGCAACAATTCCACTAGATTCAGGTAGATCTCGGCAATATGCTCCTCTACGTTGTAATTGCCTCTGATCTTCTTCCGTCAAGCCTGGATTATTGCCAAACTCTGCACGTTCAACCTTTAACTCCTCACCCATTTTGGTGCCAATTAAGTTTGCTTCTCGGAGAGTAGCCCCACTGAAGTCAGCAAAGCGGATATCTGCATAGCTCAAGTTTGCATTCCAGAGTCCAGCTTTCACAAAGCGTGCATGCATTAGAACAGCGTCTATAAATCTAGCCTGACTGGGATCTGAATAGCTAAGATCAGCTCCTAAAAGATTTGCTTTTCTGAGATCAGCTCTAACAAGCGTACTATTAATTAATCGAGCATATCTGAGATCTGCATTTCGCATATCTGTCACTGCCAGATCAGCAGAATTAAGCTTGGCTCCCCTAAGATTTGCATCTTTCAGATTAGCACCGCATAGCCAAGCACCAACGAGATTTGCTTCGCCTAGGTTGACATGGTCAAGACTACAGTTACAAAAACGGACTCCTCTTAAATTAGCTCCATTCAGATTTGCATAGCTAAAGTTGACACCATAGAAGTAAGCACAACTCAGATCAACATTGCGCAGGTCAAAAAATAACCTAGAAGATTCGATCTTGTGTTCTCCAAGTTGAGTTAATTCTTCAGAGTCAATTAGATCTTTTAGATGCCTTAATACTTTATCTTTACCTTGCAAATTTAGTTGAATAGGCTTTGTTATAATAGAGCTAATTTCTACGAGATTTGAATGCGCTGCTTCTCTTAACAGCGGCAAACACTCCATAATCACAAGCTCCATTACTGACGAAGCTTTTGACTCCTCTAAGTCACCATCAATAGTGATTCCCAAGCGTAAAGGGGAGTTCTATCGAAGCGTAGCCAAAGATATTCCAGTTGCCTGTTCCAGGGTCTCCCAAAACTCAGATAGAAAGATATTGTTTGTCTCTTCCTTAAACCAATCCAGGAGTTGTCTCACGCGTAGTCCTGGCTCAGCATTAGGGGCGGGCATGTCTTCAGCAGATATGGCTAAATCATGCTCTAGTGCCAAAATTTGGGACAAAGGCACCTTACTCAATGCCTGAAACAGAGATACCTGGAAAAGATACATGTGTTCTTCCAGGGAGATTTCAACAGGGGGGTTTGGTGTCATGTTTGTTCGCTGCCAAAGTAAAACGTGCCGCCAATGACCTTGTTATAACTGTTGAGCTCATGCAGAGATGCTGCTGAAGCGAGGGCAGGTACATCACAATGATCGCTCACTTCACGCGCAACATCGCCCAACTCCTGGCTTGCCGGATCAACCAACCAAGCCCCATCCTCAAACGGCACTGGATACAACACCGGTACCGTCATCGCATTACCCTGAATCTCAGGCTCCCCCAGGCTGTAGGGAATGTCGGTCTCTAAATCGGCTAGGGCCTGCTTTAAAGCCTCCAACACATGCGTCAAATGCGGCGATTTCGCCTCACCCGCACAATAACGCTGCAAGCTGATTACATCCGTTCCACTGCGGAAATACTTGGTAGCGTATTCATCCCCCCCAGCACTCACCCGCCATCGCTTCAGTGGGAAGCATCGCTCAGCCAATAAGGCTTGCAGAAACCCATCAACAGCAGGCTGATCGTTGCCGCTCCTCCGAATGATCAGCAGATGCCCGTCTTGAATCGCGACAGATGTGTAGGACCATTCGTGGTTCTCAACGTGCTCCCAGCGGAACGAACTCTCATTAACGTTGCGTCGATAAGTGCTGCTGAGCTGTGACTCAAACCATTCGACGAGTTGCTCGGCGTTGGCCTCAAATTCGAGGGTGAGGTAATAGTCCGGGCCGCTGCCATGCTGCTTGATTTCCCAAAACCAAGGATTGTCGATCATATCAATGGGTTTCGTAGCCTAGCCTAATTGCCTGCCCTGATTCGACATCACGAAGCGGTGAGCTATTCTCCTTGCTTGCGATCGCGAATTTCCCTCGCCTTTTGCTGCAAGTTTTGGAAATAGTCTGTCTCGGTGATTTCGGCGATTTGCTGGGACTTTCGCTTTTCATCGATTTCGATGGTGAGCACATTGATCTGGGCTTGCAGCCGCTGCTGCCGCCCGACCACCTCATTCACCATGGTTTGAAAGATGCGCCCTAGGTTGCCGAGTTCGTCTTGGCGTTTGACGATGCCTGAGAGCCTTTGGGTGGCGATGGATTGCAGCTCTTGATCTGACTGAATGTCATCGGTGGCCAGCTTTTGAGAGACCCGAGCTAAATGTTGAATGGGCTGCACCACCAGCGGTTTGAGCAGTAGATTGAGGCACAGTAGGGCGATCGCAAATCCGGCGATAAAGATGCCGATTACTGATGAGAAAGATCGTTGTGCAGTCTGAAAAACCTCCTCAGCAGGGACGTAAACAATTTGGGTGCCAACCACTTCGTTGAGCTGCCAACCAAACCCATTCTCTCGACCATATTTCGCCAACATGGCCGGTGGGGCATCGTCAGGAACGCCGTGACACTGCAAACAAGAGGGATCTTGAATGCGAATCGGCAACGCACTGTAAAACACTGACCCCCGGTTGGCTAAGTTGCGGAAGCCGGACAGTTGGTTCAGTGCCGCCTGCTCAATCAGCGCCTGGGTGAGTTCTGCTTCAAAATCATCAGCCAAATCATCTGGGTTGGTGGGGTTGAGGACGGCCTCTTTGTAGGTGTAATGAAAATCTCCGATCGCATTGCCCTGGGCATTCATCAGCTCAAACACCCGCCGGGCCGAATAGGCAGGAATCGTCTCTGGCCAAAACTCGTCCTCACCCATGGCCGTCTCTAGCAGGGGGCTCACTTGCTGATTGGTGTAGCGCCGCACCGCTTGCATCGACTCCATCAACACCACCCCTTCAGCTGTAACCTTCGCCTCCACCTGTTGTTGCAGCGCCCTCGACAGCACCAGTCCCCCGAGTCCGCTGCCGAGGATAAAGACCAGCAAAAGTAAGAGGGTGAATTTAGGGGCGAGTTTGAGACGATTAAGCATGGAACACGATGGCGAAAGCCTGCGAGGGCAGCTGCCGATCTGGTCAGCCACACCCTATGGATAACACCTGAACAGGGGGACTGTGCCAAGCTACATATAAGACGCAAGATGCAGGCCATTTCGCAACAGTGCCAGCCAGAGAGGAGTGAGTAACTGATGGCTAAGACAAACATTGAGAAAGTCACTGATCGGATTGAGAATGCCATCTCAGCAAGGGTCTCTCAAGCAACGACTGAGTCGTTTTGGGTGACACACTACGGGGCCAACCACATTCACCCCAAGCACTTGGTCTATTGGATCTGTGTTCAATCCGAGCAGGAGCGGCGAAAGCTGAGCCGTGATCAGCCTTTAAATGAGGCGCTGAGAACCTTGCTTGTCACCCATAATTACCCGGCCGAAGGGCGAACTGGAGTCCGCATCGGGTTTGAGTCCCAAGAAGCCGTAGACAGAGAGTCTGGCGGTAATTGGCGGTATCACTGGCAGTAAAGATCTGGCCATCAAGCCCATGGCGCATGGGCCTAGTTACCCCCATGGGATCGCTGTACAGTATTGCTGACGCCCTAAAAACTGAGGACTGCCACCGTGACCATTTCCATGCATCGAGCCTCGATTCCTGTCTTACGTCGCACCCTCAAGAATCTGCTTAGCATTCTGGAAAAAGGGGCAGCCCATGCAGAAGCCCAAAGCATCGATCCGACGGTCTTAATCAATAGCCGTTTGTATCCCGACATGTTTCCGTTGGTGCGGCAAGTGCAGATCGCCTCAGATATTTCCCGCAGGGGGGTAGCTCGCCTGGCAGGGGTAGAGGCCCCCAAGGTCGAAGATACAGAAACCACCTTTGCGGAATTGAGCGATCTCCTCCAGCAAGCGATCGCCTATCTTGATACCTTTTCCCCGGAGCAACTTGAGGGCAGCGAAGACAAAGAGGTGGAACTTCCCGTGGGTCGGGGAGAAAGCATCACGATGAAGGGCTGGCCGTTTCTGGCTTTCTTTGTGCTGCCCAACGTCTACTTTCACGTCACCACCGCCTATGATATCCTGCGCCACAACGGCGTCGAAGTGGGCAAGCGCGATTTCCTGGGTGAGCCTTAGGGCACGTTATCCGCGACGATACTCAACGCCACGGCCTCTGCCACTTTGATCCCATCAATTCCCGCGGACAAAATCCCCCCGGCATAGCCCGCCCCTTCCCCAGCGGGATATAACCCGACTATGTTCAAGCTTTGATATTGCTGGTTGCGCTTAATGCGAATGGGCGATGAGGTGCGGGTTTCGATCCCCGTCAACACCGCGTCATCCATGGCGAATCCACGAATCTTTTTGTCAAAGGCTGGAATGGCTTCGCGAATGGCGATGATCGCGTAGTCCGGCAAACTCCCACTCAAGTCCCCCAGCTTTACCCCCGGCTTGTATGAGGGCATGACTCGACCAAACTCAGTAGAAGGACGATCTGCTAAAAAATCTCCGACCAGTTGTCCGGGGGCCTCATAGGTACCGCCCCCCAGTTGAAAGGCACGGGCTTCTAACTGACGCTGTAACGCCACCCCCGCCAATGGCCCATCCGGATAGTCTGTTGGCGTGATCCCCACTACGATCGCGCTATTGGCATTCGACTCATCGCGAGCGTATTCGCTCATGCCATTGGTGACTAAGCGACCGGGCTCCGATGCGGCGGCCACCACCTTGCCCCCTGGGCACATACAAAAGCTGTAGACCGACCGGCCATTGGCACAGTGATGCACCAGCTTGTAATCTGCTGAACCTAGCCGCTCGTGCCTCGCTCGATCGCCAAACCGACAGTGATCGATCAGCGATTGGGGATGCTCAACCCGAAAACCGATCGAAAAGGGTTTGGCCTCAACATAAACCCCCCGCTCAACCAACATTTCAAAGGTGTCGCGGGCGCTATGGCCCACGGCCAGCACCACTTTATTCGTGGCAATACAATCCCCATTCTCTAATCGCACTCCCTGCACCTGCCCTTGGTCGATCTCGATATCATCGACCCGACATTGAAATCGAATTTCACCCCCGAGGGATTCGATCGTAGAGCGCAAATTGCGCACAATTTTGGTCAACCGATAGGTGCCGATATGGGGCTTGTTGATGTACAAAATTTCCGGAACGGCTCCGGCATTTACGAACTCGCTCAGCACTTTACGACCATAGTGGTGCGGGTCCCGCACTTGGCTGTAGAGCTTGCCATCCGAAAAAGTTCCAGCACCCCCCTCGCCAAATTGAACATTAGACTCTGGATTGAGGCGCTTTTTGAGCCAAAACCCAAAAGTGTCAACGCTGCGATCGCGAACCGATTTTCCCCGCTCCAGCAAAATGGGACGAAAACCCATTTGCGCCAACAACAACCCGGCAAACATGCCGCAAGGCCCGGTGCCAATCACAACCGGGCGCAGATGATCACCCGTCGCCTGGGCCACGAAGCGGTAGGCCATATCTGGGGTCGGGGTGACATGGGGGTCGTTTTTGAAGCGCTGCAAGAGCTTCTTATCTTTAGTCGTCTCTAAGTCAACGGTGTAGACCAGCAGAATTTTGCCCTTTTTGCGAGCATCGTAACTACGCTTGAAAATGCTGTAGCTTTTCAAAGCTTCTGCGGTGATAGCAAGCTTCTTGAGAATGGCCGCTTCAAGAGCTAAATCAGGATGATCTAGCGGCAGCTTGATTTCAGAAAGACGTAGCATAGGCAAAAGGTGCGCTTTGGCTCAGGCATTAATCCTAAACTCAATAAGCGACTGGTCTATCACAACCGCCCCGTGTCTTAAACATCGGCATGTATATAAACATCGCGAGGGGCAGTCAGCCACCCTAAGCCAGACAACCTCTTCTTCAGACAAGTAGGGCTAAACATGGCAGATCTCAAAACCCAACCCAATGATGCCAATATGGACCAGTTCATCCAAGCTGTGGCCGATGACAGGCGTCGAGCCGATTGCCTGACCCTGCTGCCAATTATGGAGCGAATCACCCAGAAAGTGCCGCAAATGTGGGGGGACAGCATAATCGGGTTTGGCCGTTATCACTACAAATACCGGAGTGGTCGAGAGGGAAATTGGTTTGTGACCGGATTTTCTCCCAGAAAACGAGAGATGACGGTCTACATCATGCCCGGCTTTGAGAATTACGGTGATTTGTTAGCTCAGTTAGGCCAACATCGTTTAGGCAAGTCTTGTTTGTATATCAAACGCTTAGCTGACATTGACCTGGGTGTTTTAGAGACTCTAGTTTCTCGTTCCATTATGGATATGGCAGCACTATATGACTGTAGTTAGCTCGCCGTAGCGTGTCTTCCTCAAAAATAACCACCATGCAAAAAGCGCCTCCCGAGTGGGAGGCGCTTTCGATTACTTGCTCAAGACAAGCTAAGACCTAAGACTAACCGATCAGTTCGGGAGCCTTGGTCGCAGCCAAATCCAGAGGGAAGTTGTGAGCATTACGCTCATGCATCACTTCCATACCGAGGTTGGCACGGTTGATCACATCAGCCCAGGTGCTGATCACACGACCCTGAGAGTCGAGCACAGACTGGTTGAAGTTGAAACCATTTAGGTTGAATGCCATGGTGCTGATGCCCAGAGCAGTCATCCAGATGCCAATCACAGGCCATGCACCCAAGAAGAAGTGCAAGGAACGGCTGTTGTTGAAGGAAGCATATTGGAAGATCAGACGACCGAAGTAGCCGTGGGCTGCAACGATGTTGTAGGTCTCTTCCTCTTGACCGAACTTGTAACCATAGTTCTGGGACTCGTTCTCGGTGGTCTCACGAACCAGAGAAGAGGTCACCAAGGAACCATGCATGGCGGAGAACAAGGAACCGCCGAACACTGCTGCTACACCCAACATATGGAAGGGGTGCATCAGAATGTTGTGCTCTGCTTGGAAGACCAACATGATGTTGAAGGTCCCGGAGATACCTAGAGGCATCCCATCAGAGAAGGAACCTTGACCCAAGGGGTAGATCAAGAAGACTGCGGTAGCAGCAGATAGCGGTGCAGAGTAAGCAACGCAGATCCAAGGACGCATACCGAGACGGTAGGACAGCTCCCACTGACGACCCATATAGGCAAAAATGCCGATCAGGAAGTGGAAGATGGTCATTTGATAAGGACCACCGTTGTACAACCACTCATCGAGGGAAGCTGCTTCCCAGATGGGGTAGAAGTGAAGACCAATGGCGTTGGAGGAAGGAACAACAGCACCGGAGATGATGTTGTTACCCATGATCAAGGAGCCTTGAACAGGCTCACGGATACCGTCAATATCTACAGCAGGCGCTGCGATAAAGGCGATAACGAAACAGGTGGTTGCAGCTAGCAGAGTGGGAATCATCAGGACGCCGAACCAACCGACATAGAGACGGTTTTCGGTGCTGGTGATCCACTGACAAAACTGCTCCCATGGGCTCGCGCTTTCGCGAGTTCTAAGAGTAGAAGTCATGAGTAAATAATGACCAAATGTATCAACAGAAATGGCAGGGAATAAACTCACCTTAAGTGAGTACAATTACCCGCTTACCGCACAGACTAACGGACAGGGGTTCGTGTTTTGAATGGTGTCGAAAAGATTCTTGTCTTATCTCAATAATTAGCAACACTAGCCAGGGGGCCACTGTAGCGATCGCCCGCCTAGCAAATGTAAGTGCAGGTGGAAAACCGTTTGTCCACCATTGCTTCCCGTATTGATCACGACCCGATAGCCTTCTGTCGATAGGTCCAATTGATCTGCAATTGTCTTTACGCTTAGCAACAAATGTCCCAAAAGTTCCTTATCCTCTGTGGCAGCAGCGGCCAGCTTCGGAATTGGTTTTTTAGGAATCACTAAAACATGGGTAGGGGCTTGGGGGGTAATATCCCGAAAGGCCAGACACAGTTCATCTTCATAGACAATGTCGGCTGGGATTTCGCGACGAATAATTTTGCCGAAAATCGTGTCTTCACTCATGGGGCGATTCGTGCCTCAGATTTGCCCCAATTGTAATCAGGTTAGGCGAGCGTTTCAGGGCAATACCCTAGACCCATGACAAACTGCTTGCGAAATGCCTCAATTTCGTCGCGATCGGGCTGACCATGGGAGACTACCGCGACCTGATAGCGTCGCATGACGTCAACCGGGGATTGCCCCGTTTCAAGCCCCCAGAGGGCCATTCTTAGGCGAATATTCGGTTCGTGGGGAATACCCAATTCGTTGAAGTAGGCGCGCAGGTCTTCCATTGCTGAAGCATCTACTGTGTTACAGAGCCTCACTTTAATCACCCACCCATCGATTTGGTGAATCACCGTCATGAACGCAAGGGGCAGGGTAGAATTTCCCAGCAGATGTTCCACAACCCTAAGGGTAAGACTGGCATTGGCGAGGTGATAGATATAGTCCATCGGGCCCCTCCTGCTGAATGGGTACGTTTCTATTCTCTAGAATCACGCTGCCTCAGTCATTGGTTAACTCACCCGACCTACCCTAGGGGTTCTACCCAATTGCGACTGCCATGGGCCATAGCTCAGACGCTGACCTCTCCTTAGAAGCCTATCGATACCAACTGCCGCCGGGTTACATTGCCCAAAACCCAGTTGAGCCCAGGGATCAGGCGCGACTCTTAGCGGTTACTTCCTCCACTGAGCACAGCCACCACCACGTTTTTGATTTGCCGAGTCTGTTACGCCCCGGCGACTTGTTGCTTATGAATGACACGAAGGTCATTCCAGCCCGGCTCTACGGTCGTAAGCTAGAGGGCGGCCAGGTTGAGGTCTTGCTGTTAGAGGCACTTGGTCCTCTGCGATGGCTGGCCTTAGTCAAACCCGGTCGACGTCTCAAGCCAGGGGCCGTGATTCATTTTGGTCCTAATCCAGAGCGCCCGACTCTAATCGCGGATGTCGCAGCAACGGATGCTGAAACGGGAGGGCGGCTCCTCGATTTCACCGTACCGTCGGATACAGCCCTAGAGACCTTGTTTGATATTTTGGGCGAGATGCCCCTGCCGCCTTACATTACGGCTTCCGAAGCGTTGCCAGAGCGCTACCAAACCATTTATGCCAAGCGCCAAGGGGCTGTGGCTGCGCCCACGGCAGGACTCCATTTCACCGAGTCCCTCTTTGAGAAACTGACCACTGCTGGCATTAACCATGCTTTTTTAACGTTGCATGTTGGGGTGGGCACGTTTCGTCCGGTCGAGGCCGACACGATCACCGACCACCAAATGCATGGCGAGTGGTTAGATGTCCCCGAAGCAACCGTAGCAGCAATTCAAGCGACTAAAGCCCAGGGTGGACGGGTGATTGCGGTGGGAACCACCGTGACGCGCGCCTTAGAGGGTGCGGCCCAAAGGGGTGAACTCCGGCCCTTTCAAGGTAAGACCGAGCTATTTATCTATCCCGGTTATCAATGGCAGGTTGTTGATGGACTAATGACGAATTTTCATCTGCCGGGTTCAAGTTTGCTGATGTTAGTCAGCGCACTGCTGGGGCGACAACGGTTAATGGATTTATATCAAGCTGCGATCGCGGCCCAGTACCGGTTTTATTCCTTTGGGGATGCCATGGTGATTTTGCCCGAGGCTTGGCAAACCTGAGGGTTTAGGCTCACTGTTCTAAGCGCTAGGTCAGGATAGCCGTTGCTCAGAGAGACGGCGATTTTGTTCGAGGGTGAGTTACACTTCAACCAATTCAGCTAACTGCTGGGTGAGGGTATCCATGCGTTTTTTAGCCTGAACTTTGCGGTGTAAGGCTGCTCTAGCCAGGTCTTCTCTGCCGCGATTTAGGGCCGTTTGGGCAACCCGCTGCCAGGTATTCGCATCGTCCTTGGCCCGCTGATATTGCTTTTGTAAAGTTTGATGGGCTCCGGAGATGTCCCCTAGAGCCTGTTGAAACAGCGCAATCGCAGTTTCAGGAGCGCGATCGCGGCTGGTTCCCTCAATCAGTCGCCTCAAGTCCTTTAGCTTAAAGCGATCTAGCTGCAAGCCAAACCCTGCCAACTGCTCACTTTCGTTACGCCCGGTTTTGCACCAGGTGGCAAAATGCTCACAGTTGTTCGTCAATAGATCGTAGCGTTGCTCCCCGAGGCGGCTTTCAGCCCGTTCAACCACGTGTTCGGGTAAAAAGGCAAGCGGTTGAACCTTGATTGAAATGGGGTTGCCTTGCCCAAATAGAGCCATAGAAGTGCGAGATACCTGGGCCATCTCCGTCTTGCGGTAGTGGATGACGGTGCCGTCACCACAATCAATGCCATGGTGCTCGTACACGCTGGAAATGCCAATCCATTCCCGCATGACATAAACTTGATCGCCCCTGGCCATAGTCGTTGTTTACAACCTCGATCCGTGTGGCCACAAAACCTCTATTAAGACGCGGGCCGTCCCGACGTAGGTTCATCATCTGAGGTGAGGGTCTTTTCAGCGGGATGAGCACCCGCATGGCCATTATTACTCGGGCCTGAAGATAGAGCTTCTTTATGGGCTGCGACCTCTGATTTCAATCGCATGAGCGCTTGAACAGCTTCGTGGCCTTCTTCACCGACACTGATTTGGATGTTAGGCCCTGAGCGAGCCAGGCGAATTACAATGCCGTCTGTAACGGGGACTTGAGTGACGCGTTTACCCTCTAGGTAAGTGCCGTTGGTGCCCAGGTTAACCACCTCCCATCCGGTTTTACCATGGCGAATTTCGACATGATGTCGCGAAACCACTGCACTATACAGAACAACGTTATTGTCCGTAGAACGCCCAATTCGAATCACCGATTCATCCTCAAACGTCCAATGTTGGACCGGTGTTTCATTGAGGGGATGGAGTAACGATAGGGTAATCACATTACTTAACCGCGATCGGGATAAAAAAGGGCATGAACTCAGCCAAGACAATTTCAGGTAACAAGGCTGACTTAGGAAGATTGAAATAAGAAGGTGACTTTATCACCCTTGCCGAGGGCAATGCGATCGCCGGAACGGAGTCGATGGCGATTGCCAAAGGGTAGAGGCATATTATTCACATAGGTGCCGTTTGAGCTACCAGCATCCTCAATATAGTAAACCTCTCCTTCAACCCGTAATTGCGCGTGAACGCGGGAGACAATTTCAGAATTAGGAAATCCTGAAAGATCGACATCAGGTGGAACCCGATCATTGGGCTTACCTAAATGCACTGTCGTTAGACTTTCAGGGAGCTCAATCGTGCTGTCAGTTTGCACATGAATCAGTTTGACAGAATTAAATTGGAGTTGGGTCGAACGGTTTAAATTTGTCTCAGGCTCTAGGGTTGCGGCAGTAACTTCAGCTTCTGCAGACACAGGACTGGGTTGAGGTGTCGAGATCGGAGCAGCCTCTGGCGGCTCAATAGCAGGGGCCTCTTCTGTCGACAACGGCTGAGGATTAACTACGCCTGCGATTGGCTCCGGGGAAATGAGCGGTTCTGGAGATGCCAAAGGCGGAATATCAGGTATGGGTGCCGCTGGCGCAGGGGGAACGGCAGCATCTGGCTCTGTGGCAGATACTTGACTTTGCAAATTAAAGCCACATTGGCCACAGAAACTCGCATCAGATTGTACCGATGCTCCGCAACTAGGACAGGTTGCCATCGTGGGTAAGGGGGTATAACAAGCTTCGCATTGCACTGCCCCGTCTGGATTTTGATGATTGCAGTTTGGACAAACAATCATGAACCGCTCCTTTACACTGCGACCATGATAGAGGAGAGTTTTGCTCTGGAACGCAAGTATTAAACCAGTTTTCATGCAAATTGTCGGATCAGGTTTGCCTATCAATCTCCTTTAAAGGATTGACAGCCTGCACGATGGTCTAAGATCACCACTACATTCTTCTTTCTCGTCATCAATGGCTAGAGAACTTGACTACTCCTTACCGCCAGCAGTGCGCCGCATTGCCACGGCCTTGCGCTGGTACGGCTGGGCCAGTATTTGGATTCAAGGGGTGCTCGGGGTAATTTCTAGCTTGGTTTTACTGTTTGCAGTGGCTAGCTTAAGTGTGCGTGCCGGTGGCAGTAACCCTGGCACCAGCACAGGATTTCTGTTTGCCATCTTGGGATTGCTAGCGGTCTATGTGGGTGCGTTTTGGGGATTTCGGTATACCCGCTTAGCCAAGGGATTACGCAGTAGTGATACTGGCAAGCGACCCAAGCCTAAAGATGTTTTGCAGACCTTGAGACTCGGCTTATTCATTAGCCTGGGCGGGATGTTAATCAGCCTGCTGGGAGGACAAGCCATTATTGGTGCCCTCTTAGCTAAAGCGCTCTCCCAACCTCAAGGCGCTGCTGTATTTGGTGCCGGTGCTAACGTGACCCAGTTTGTACAGCCTTTAGATATTTTTGTGGTGCAAGCCAACACCAACATTCTGTTAGCGCATTTTGGGGCTATTTCCTGCACCCTATGGCTCTTTCGGACTGTAAACCGCTCTTAGCAATGATTCAGGCCGTTTTCGATGAATGGCCATCAATCCTGCCGATGGACAATTTCTGTAGTTTGGCACAAAGGCATGTCGACAGTTAGCGCGACGGATGAGACTTAATGCCCCTTAGAATCGGGCTGTGGTGGACTGAAATAACCCATGTCTGAGTTGAAACCGGCCAATGATAACCCTTTACTGTCGTTAGAGTATGAGCCCGCATTGGCTGCAATTGGGGATGACTTTTATGACGTTGTAGCCGCCGCTGACTTTCCTGAACATGTCCTGCGGTTCCGCAATGACGACATCTTGAGCCAGATGGGGCTGAACCCAACTTCAGTCAGCGATCAAGACATTATTCAAGCTTGGGGGAAGTTTGAGGGGCGGGAACCACTGCTAGCGTTGCGATATCACGGCTATCAGTTTGGCGAATATAACCCGTTTTTGGGCGATGGGCGCGGCTTTTTGTATGGCCAACTCTGGGGCACGGATGGGCAGCTCTATGACTTGGGCACCAAAGGCTCAGGCACGACCCCCTATTCACGCGGGGGCGACGGTCGCCTCACGCTCAAGGGCGGTGTCCGGGAAGTACTGGCCAGTGAGGCGCTCCACCATCTCGGCGTTTACACGTCTCGCACGCTGTCTCTGGTAGAAACGGGTGAGGCCCTCTGGCGGGGGGATGAGCCTTCCCCAACGCGATCTTCAGTGATGGTGCGATTCAGCCGTTCCCATATTCGCTTTGGCACCTTTGAGCGCCTAGATTATTTAGACCGCAGCGATCTGATCAAAACCCTTCTCGACCATGTGATTGAGGTTTATTATCCCGAAGCGCGTCTTTTAGCTGATCCGACAGAGCGGTACCACGCTTTCTACGTTGAACTGGTGGAACGGGTGGCGCAACTGGCGGCTCAATGGATGTCGGTGGGATTTTGCCACGGCGTTCTCAACACCGACAACATGTCGATTACGGGGGAGAGCTTTGACTATGGTCCCTATGCCTTTATGGATCGATATGACCCGAACTTTACGGCAGCCTATTTCGACTATGGCCGTTTGTACTGTTATAAAAGCCAGCCCAGCATTTGTGGCTGGAACCTGAAGCGTCTGCATAAGCCCTTAAAGCGCGTGATTTCAGAAGATGTTTTAGAGGCCGCGTTGGAGACGTTTAGCGATCGCTATCGTCACCATTACCATCAGCGCATGTTGGCCAAACTCGGCTTTGAAGCATTGCCGGATGACTTGGCCGAAGCCTTGATTGCTGAAACGTTGGGCGTGTTAGGTCAGGTTGACTGCGGTTACCACGACTTTTTCTTCGCCCTAACCCAGCAGTTTATCCCTGAGTGGCAAACTCAACGCGAAGTGGTTTTAGCCGATGTCTTGCCAAAGACGGCTCAGGGCAAGGCTTTGCAGTCACTCTATCACCAGGCCCTGCAGACACTTCCCGTAGGACAACTCGGTCAAGTGAAAGCGCAGCTACGGGGGAGCAACCCCCAAACCGTGCTCCTTCGCCCTGAGATCGAAGCGATTTGGGAACCGATCACCATAGACAATGACTGGCAACCGTTTGAAGCCTTGGTCGCAAAAGTGCAGTCTCCCTTTTTGGCGACTGAATAGACCAGCCCCGTCTCAACCTTTATGGGCTAACGCCCCAAATACAGAAGGTGCCCTGTTAAGAGCACCTTCTGCATGGACTGAGTTCCGTACCCAATTCAGACTTAGCTGGCTAGATAGGCTCTAACGTTACTTTTGCGGCGACGCAGATGCTTGAGGGCTTGCTGCTCTAGTTGACGAGCCCGCTCTCGACTTATGTTAAGGCGAATCACCACTTTCGCCAGAGACAGCTCATTGCCGTCATTCAGGCCATACCGCAGCGTAATCACTTCCTGCTGTTGAGGGGTGAGTTCCGCTAATAGGCTGTGAATATCCTGCTTAAGCGATTCGCGGACGGTGTAGTCCTCGGGAGAGGCTTTCTCATCTTCGAGGAGCTCTTGCAGCTCAGTATCTTGATTGTCACCAATGCGTACATCCAGAGAAATCGGCTGACGAGAGAGGGTCAGATACTCGCGCACTTGGGCCACTTCTAGCTCAAGAGATTCAGCGATTTCGGCAACCGTGGCGCTGCGCCCTAGGGACTGAGACAGTTCTCGCTGGACACGCTTGATTTTGTTGAGTTTTTCGGTGATGTGAATCGGTAAGCGAATGGTGCGGGCCTGTTGGGCGATCGCACGGGTAATCGCTTGGCGAATCCACCAGTAGGCATAGGTCGAGAACTTATAACCCTTGGTGGGGTCAAACTTTTCCACGCCCCGCTCTAGACCCAGGGTGCCTTCTTGAATCAAGTCGAGAAACTCTAGGTTGCGCTTCTGATACTTTTTGGCGATCGCCACAACGAGCCGTAGATTCGCCTCAATCATTTGACGCTTAGCTCGCTGACCCTTGCTGAGCTGCTGATTGAGCTCTGCCAGAGACAGGTTAGCGGCCTCGGCCCACTCAGCTTTAGTGGGTTCATGCTCTAACGTCTCTGACAAGCCTGCTTGAATCCCCAAAAGCCCCATCAGTTGCTGCACTTGCTTGCCTAGAACAATTTCCTGCTCGTGGGTCAGCAGAGGTACACGACCAATCTCGTGGAGGTAGGTGCGCACTGCATCGGCGGTAAACAGAGGCTTGGCTTTGGACTTGCGAGTTTTAGTTGTAGGCATGGAATCGGGCCTCCACAGATGGTGCGAGAAAAGAATTCTCAGCTAGCAGAATACGAACGGGCTTCAGGCGTAAAAACAATGACTCACGTCTCAAGGCGCTTTTGACCCCTAAGAGAGCGAGTATTGCCAGACTCGTGAATAAAGCGCAAAAAACGAAATCAGTATGAGTTTGCTCCTTGTCCAATACTAAAGCAATCAAGATGTTGTGTAAAGTACTACAAAAATTCTTGTGGTACGCATTAAGAGCTCTTGATCCAAAGCTGTAAGCTCAAGATATTGCTGAGCGTATTGCTCCTGTATCTATCATCGGGCTGATTGCGAAAGTGCTACGGGGGAAGTCCACCCCAGAGAACCGAACGGAACAGCAGGTTGATGGCAAGTGTTGTGTCCCTCCTGGATATCTATGTAAAGCCGACTTTCTGAAAAAAGGCACTTGGCTTCATAAGACGTTTGCCAAGCTGATGCAGTTTCCTGATGCGCTCAGCATGGCGGATGAACATGAAATCCCCATGATTAAAAAATGAATTTGAGATGACTCGTACCTGATAACCTAAGTTTCGGCACTGTTCTGGAGAGTAGGGGAGCTAGAAGAGCAGGGGGACTAGCAGCTAAAATGATGAGAATTCCGCCGTGCGGTGCTAGAAACGACTAAAGCAGCGGAGTTCTCGACCGACTCGCAGCCTTAGTCGTTCTTTTAGGTTCAGCTTATTGCCGCTCACTGCAGGAGCATGCCTTAAATGAAACTTAGCCTACGTCCCCATCCCCTACAATCGCGCGCATACCCTCTAAGGTGGCGGGGATACTGCGGGGATCCATAAACATCACCTTGCTGCTGTCGCTGCTGGCAATTTGTTGCCCCATGTTCAGATAATTTTGCGCAATCAGAAACTGCAGTGCTGCTTCCGCTTTGGGATCCGTTTGGAGCTTATCAGCAAGGATTTGCATGGCTTCAGAGGTGGCCTGAGCCTGTAGAACAACTTCTTGGCGCAGGGCTTGGGCCTTCATGACAATCGCCTTTTGCTCGGCCTCAGCCTCTAAGATGGCTGCTTTTTGCTGGGCTTCTGCGTCTAATACAGCGGAGTCAGCTTGCCCCCGAGCGCTGTTGACCGCTGCTTCACGTTCACCTTCAGAGGTTAAGACGGCAGCACGCTTCCGACGTTCTGCGGCCATTTGCAATTCCATCGAATCTTGAACAGCTTTAGAGGGAATGATGTCTCGCAGTTCAACCCGGGTCACCTTGACCCCCCAGGGATCAGTGGAAATGTCCAGTTCTCGGAGGAGCAGTTCGTTGATTTCTGAGCGGGCGGTAAAGGTTTCATCCAGCTCCAGCTTCCCCATTTCAGAGCGAATCTGAGTCAGAACTAGGTTCACCATGGCGGATTGGAGATTTTCGACCTTGTAATACGCCTTCTCCATATCAACGATGCGCCAATACACAACCGCATCCACAGAAATCGAGACATTATCTCGGGTAATACAAGACTGGGGCGGCACATCAAGGACGCGCTCACGGATGGTTTGTTTGAAAGCCACTTTGTCGAGAACAGGGGTCAAAAAATTGAGTCCTGGAGCCAGTTTTTTGCCGTTGTACTTACCGAGAGTTTCAACTAAAGCTTCGTCACTCTGATTGATGATTTTGACGGAACTTGCTGCAACAGAGCCACCTAAGGCCAGTACGAATAAAAATGCAATCGGATTCATAGATTCTCCTAAGGGTCATTAAGGGTTCACAAAGTTGCTGCTGGGCCAGAACGGCTAATTCAAAGCCCGTTCTGGGATAACGAGGAGGGTATTACCCCGACGTCCGACGACAATCACCCGCTGATGGACGTTGATCTCAGCTTGGTAGTCCTCACAACGCGCTTGCCAAGAGTTGCCTTCGTAGAGAACACGGCCTGTTTCTCCAGGGGGGATCGCGGTAATCGTGCGGGCCTCTGTCGAAGCAGCCAGAGTATAAGGGGTGCGCTTGGGCATCAAACGCTTTAAGACCAGTACAGTGAGGACGGATAACACCAGCCACAGGCCTACCTGAATACTAATCTGAGGAATAAACAAGGCAAAAATCGAAACTAGCAGGGCACTAATCCCTAGAGTGGCCTCTACAAAAGCGGTAGGAACGAAGAGCTCCATTAGGCACAGGATTACGCCTGCCATCAACCAAAACAAGGCGGGACTCATAATCTGAATCGGTCCATTTTGATTACGTCAGCCCTTGATACGGTTCACTTCACTTACGGGCGATGGAATTCCGCAGGATGAGACCGAGCGACTTCCCGAAGATCCACTAGGATTAATCTAGCCTTTTGCCCCCTAGGGGGAAGCCCGTACTCTACTTGTCTTAAGGGTCTTTGGAATCTCTGGTGAACGATGTCTAAAGCTGAGTCTGCTTCTTCCAGCCAACTTCGTTATGTTTGGGCAGTTGGCCCAATAAGTGATGCGATTCGTCCTGGGCAGATGGTGGGCGATCGCTACAAGGTCATTACGCCTCAGATATGGCAAGATACAACCCCAGAAAAGCCCCCGACGATACCTGAAACGGTGCCCGAGCAGGTGCTGCCCTATCTCCAAAGCCATCGTTATCGATTGCACCTGCCGGGCTTATATGATTTGGTGCCTCAAGCGAGGGCAAAAACGCCTTGGATTGTGCTTGAAAATGCACCGATCAATCATCGGTCTGGACAGCGCTACCCAACTTTAACTGAGGTGTGGGATACGGCTGCGCCCATACGCCAGTTGTCTTGGCTATGGCAGTTATGGCAACTATGGCAGCCTCTTATAGATCTGGGGGTTAGTGCTAGTTTGCTGGTGACAGACAACGTTCGGGTTGAGGGTTGGCGCATCCGGCTCGGAGAGCTTTATGTCGATGAGCAACGCCCTGCCCTCGGGACCTTTGCCCAAACTTGGCTAGGCCTTACGGGTACACAACCTGCGATTAATCAACCGTTGCAACAGTTGGGTGCAGCAATTTTGGCAGGCGATTGTCCCGCTGAGCAGCTCACCGTCGATTTGAACTATCTCTTACTAAAAGAATCGGCCCAGGTGCCTTTAGCGGTTAAAGCTGCGGGTGACACCCACCCGGGACCGCAGCAGCCTCGCAATGAAGATGCTTGCTATCCCCAAGGGGTAGCGGCTGATAGTACGATGCCCCGCATTGGAATTGTCTGTGATGGGGTTGGAGGACATGAAGCGGGGGAAGTCGCCAGCCAGTTGGTGGTGAGATCGCTACGTCTACAGCTTCAAGGACTGCTCAGTGAGGCTCAGAACCAAGACCAACTCGCCCCCCCTCGGGTCATTGCTCAACAAATTGAAGCGGCAATCCGCGTCGTTAACGATCTAGTCAACCGCCAAAATGATCAGCAAGGACGCAGCGATCGCCAACGCATGGGGACAACCCTAGTGATGGCCGTAGTAGTGGCGCAGCGCATTAGAACAGAAGTGGGTTGGGGCCTCGTGAATGAGCTTTACGTTGCCCACATTGGCGACAGCCGTGCCTACTGGATTACCCCAGACTACTGTCACCAACTGACCGTAGACGATGATCTCGCCGGACGTGAGGTTGCGGCTGGGCGACAGCTCTATGCCTCATTGGCCCAGCGTTCTGAAATGGGAGCCCTGACACAGGCGATCGGCACTCGAGATGCCCAGCATTTGCATCCCCACATCCAGCGCTTTGTGGTGGATGAAGAAGGCATCCTATTGCTGTGCTCTGATGGCTTAAGCGATGGCGGACGCATAGACGAAGCATGGGCGAACTATATCGGCCTCATTACCAAAGACATCATTACCCTAGAGTCAGCCGTTGCTTCCTGGATCGAACTCGCCAACCAAAAAAATGGTCATGACAACGTCGCAGTGGTGTTGATGCAGTGCAAATTGCTGTTGACTCAAACCTACTCCCCTAGCGAAGAATCGGTCTCAGACCCTCAGGACACTGATGCTCCTGACGATCTGACAGATGCCTCTAGGGCTCTGCTCTATGGGGACGACGAGTCGCCTCTGCCGACTCAAGGTCCACCCAGCGATTTCCCTCGGGCCAAAATACCGTTACCCGCATGGTGGCTGGGCATCGTAGCAGCAGGAATTTTGCTCCTCGCAGGTTTAATTGGATGGTGGATTGCAGGACGATTGACTGTACCGCCGACTGCCCCTCCCGAATCTATAGAGTAGTCGCTCACAAGCTAGGGCGTGTGGACAATTGACGACAAAACCCTCTCTGGGTAAGCCTGACCACGCCCGCCCCGACAAATCAAGCTAGGATCTGTAGACCATTCAGGCTAGATTCCTTCCGGCAAGACATTTTGCGATTCAAGACGGCACCAAAGCGGGGTGAGCATCCTATGCAAAGATATAGGGGCCTACAGGCTTCCCATTTGTCGATGCCTGGACAAGGGGCGTGGTAAGTCGAGGTTGAATGACGGTATGAAAGTTGGCGATCGGGTTCGAATCAAAGATTCTATTATTTTCTACCACCACCCCCTGCATCGAAATGCAGCGTTTGATGCTCAAGGCTTAGAAGGCAAAATTGTTAACGTTCTATCTGACTGGAATGGTCGTCCGATCAGCGCTAACTTTCCAGTACATGTCGAATTTGAAGTTGAAGGCGCGAAGCGGCCCTTCCGAGCCCATCTCCAGGATCATGAGCTAGAGGCGCTCTAAAGCATGGAGGGCTTCACTACTCGCGACTTGAATATTCCTAACAACGTGAGCTTCTTAAGCAGTCGCCTGCTTCTTCGGAGACCAGGTCAGGAGCTGTGGCTCTGCCTGCATTTTTTCTAAATCCTGTTGATGCTCAAGGGCGATCGCTGCATACCACTCACAATATCGGTTGAAAGCCTCTCGATGCTGAATCTCTGCCCTCACTTGTTGGGCCATTTGATGCAGAATCAAGCTTTCACTGGGGTGATTTAGATTGACTGCGACATACTGGTTGAGTCCAGGCTCAGGTTGCCACTCAGAAAGGTTTTTCATCTTTACCCCAACTCTAGGGACATGTGTGACCACTCATAAATGAGGTTAGCCAACGCTGTCTGCGCTGATTGATACGTAAGCCCTCGAAGCTCAGCCTCAGAAATGCACGCTACACCTCTACCACTCAAAACTCTAGAGAACTGAGGTCGACAAACACCCTGACCTCATCCATGCACTCACCATAGGTGAGGCGACACAAGAAATCACCTATCGCAAGCAAATAGCTCATGCCTTATGTCAGGCGAATATTTACAAAACATAACATTTTTCAATCAAATTATATTTGGCCCATAAGCAAGTCATAGCTTCTTAAATTCTGCTGCAGAGATAATTTTTGAATTGAATTCATCTAAAAGATCAACTGGGATTCTTTTAATACAAAGGTTTTTGACCCATTCAAAACACAAGAATAGTTTTTTTGTACTCCCCCAACATTTCGGGTTATTTGACCTTGACAAAGGGAAGTAGTCGATGGATTGGGTGGTGGCTGATTAGTCAAAAGGACTACAATTGTTCTGTGACGGTAAAAACAACGGCTAGAGTTAATTGTTTATCGGACTCTTTGAAGCCAGCGGTCTACATCAGAGAGAAAGTTTTGGCCTACTTGCGATAATTGTGTGAAAACCGCAGCCAATGCAAAAGCGTAATGTGGTTTTCTCTGGTTCTAGATGCTCAGGGTGCAATGTTTTGGACTGAGCAGTCTATCAAGTGGGTGGGCTGAAAGCGTCACGGTTAGTTAGTTTCGAAGGAGCACGAGGAAGGCGGTATGACTCAATCTAGTGAACTACTCAGCGCCATTAAGCCAGCAGAGGGCATCGATCTTCTGATTGAAGATGACAATAATGCCAGTGATGATAGTTCTGCAGAAGCAGCCGCACCAGCTAAGGCGGCAACGACGAAAGGAAAAACGTCACGGCGTCGTGGTCAAGCTAAGAAGAAGCACTATACCGAAGACTCCATTCGTCTTTACCTCCAGGAAATTGGCCGCATTCGTCTACTTAGGGCTGAGGAAGAGATTGAGCTAGCCCGTAAGATTGCTGATCTGCTTGAACTGGAACGCATCCGAGATCAGCTAGAAGAAGATCTTGATCGCGAACCTAAAGACGCTGAGTGGGCTGAGGCGGTTGATATGCCGTTACCAGCCTTTCAACGTCGCCTGCATTTAGGGCGTCGTGCCAAGGACAAGATGGTGCAGTCTAATCTGCGCCTTGTTGTGTCCATTGCGAAAAAGTACATGAATCGAGGCCTGTCCTTCCAGGACTTGATTCAGGAAGGTAGCTTGGGCCTCATTCGTGCCGCAGAGAAATTTGACCACGAAAAAGGCTATAAGTTTTCAACCTATGCGACTTGGTGGATTCGACAGGCGATTACCCGTGCGATCGCCGATCAATCCCGCACTATTCGCCTTCCCGTACATCTGTACGAAACCATTTCCCGCATTAAGAAAACCACCAAGCTGCTGTCTCAAGAATTAGGCCGCAAGCCAACAGAAGAAGAAATCGCAACTCGTATGGAGATGACCATCGAGAAGCTCAGATTTATTGCTAAGTCAGCCCAGCTTCCGATCTCTCTAGAAACCCCGATCGGCAAAGAAGAGGATTCTCGCCTAGGCGACTTTATTGAATCGGATGGCGAGACGCCCGAGGATGAAGTCTCCAAGAGCCTCCTCAGAGAAGACTTAGAAGGCGTCTTAGGGACCCTCAGCGCTCGTGAGCGGGATGTTTTACGCCTACGCTACGGCTTGGATGATGGCCGCATGAAAACCCTTGAGGAAATTGGTCAAATCTTTAACGTTACCCGTGAGCGGATTCGTCAGATTGAGGCTAAAGCACTCCGCAAGTTGCGTCACCCAAACCGCAACAGCATCCTCAAAGAGTACATCCGTTAACCACTCTGCGGTTTTTGGATAACTGATATTCGTTGAAAACGCCTTGGCCATTTGCTGAGGCGTTTTTGTGTATCAGGAGGAGTGGACAAATGTATCAGTGGCGAGTACACTTGTTCTGATTGAGCATATTTCGGGATGATGGTCATGGAAACCCTGACAGAGGCCCAGCAAGAGCTGTATGACTGGCTGGTAGACTACATTCACAGCAATCAGCATTCCCCCTCCATTCGTCAGATGATGAAAGCGATGGGGCTAAAGTCTCCAGCACCGATTCAGAGTCGTCTAGACCATCTACGCAAAAAAGGTTATATCGACTGGAATGAAGGCAAAGCCCGCACGATTCGCATCTTGCAAGATACCCGTGGCATTCCCGTTTATGGAACAATCGCCGCAGGATATGTGAACGAAGCCTATACCGATGATGTGAGTCGGCTCGATATGGCAGGGCTCCCACTTAAAACAGGTGACTATGCACTCAAGGTCAACGGCGACAGCATGATTGGGGCCATGATCCAAGATGGTGACATGGTGATCATGAGACCCGTGCAAGATCCACAAAGCATTCGCCAAGGCACCATTGTTGCCGCTAGGGTTGAACGGGAAACAACCCTGAAGTACTTTCACTGCCAAGGCAATCAAGTTCAGTTAAAGCCAGCCAACCCAGATTACCCGGTGCAAGAGTTCCTGGCCGATCAGGTCGATATTCAAGGACGATTAGTGGCCGTATGGCGCGACTACACGTCTGAAGCTTGATGGGCAGCTATGCTTGTCGCTAAACATCATCATGGGCTAGAGCACGTGCAGAGTAATACACTAATGCAGGTGTTGAAAACTCACGAATCGTGTTGACTACATCGGGCACGTTGTGGGTTGCTGTGAGGCTCCATGAAGTTGCGTACGTTTTTTTCGGGGTTGGCAGCCGCTGTCGGCGGATTATTGCTAATTGGTTTGCTCAGTTTTTGGGGCCTGACATCCCAAAATCCAAAGGCTTTTCTACAGCAAAATGGGCGTTTGGCTCCAAGTGCAGCCCAGTTTGTGCCCCGTCAATCACCGCTGATGGTTTCACTACTGGCCCGCCCTGATCGCCTTTGGGGCTTACGGCAATTGGTAATTGCCCCCAGAAATCGCGCCCAATCTCGCCAAACCTGGCAAGCCTTGAAGCAATGGATATCGGACTACAGCGGCTTAGATTATGATGCGGATTTACGATCTTGGTTAGGAGATGAAATCACTTGGGCAGTCACCTCAGCAGACCTAGACCATTCTGCTGACAATGGCCAACAACCTGGCTATCTACTGGTTTTAACCAGCCATCAAGGGCTGCAGGCACGAGAAGCTGCCCATCTTTTTTGGCAAAAGCGTGTGCTGGCGGGAGAAACGTTGGTTTTTGAGCAGGTTTCAGGAACAACGTTGATCCACAACACCTCTGCCAGCACGATCAATAGCGATACATCTTTGTCAGAGTCGGGTTGGTCAGAGTCAGCGCCGCAGCAGTCTGCCTCGGCAGTTGTGGGTGATCAATATGTTTTATTGGCAAATGATCCCCAGGTCATTCGTCAGGCGATCGCCGCCTATCAAGCCCCTGATGTGAGCTTAGCAACGGATTCCACTTATCAAACCTTATTAACGCAATTACCATCTGGTCAGATTGCTTGGACTTACAGCAATTTAGAAGCAACGCTAGATTGGCTAGACTTAAGGCAAAATCACAACTCTGAGGCCGCTGGCTCATCCAGCCAAAAATTATTCTTGTCTTGGCAAGTCACACCACAGGGCATCAGTGCTGATACAGCCCTCGTTGCTGCACCGGGTCGCCCATTTACACCCTATTCAGCCTCAGACAATTCATCAATCAGGGCAATGGACTGGTTGCCCCCTGACAGCATTGTCGCTGCTGGGAGTCATAACGTTACGGCCCTGTGGCAATCTTTTTATGAAGGCCTAGGCCAATATGAACCGTTACAAACTGCCCTAAGCCCTGCAGTCAAAGCTTTATCCCTAGGATCAAATATAGATATCCCTGATATCCCTAAGTTGTGGACTGATGCTCCAGGAGATAGTGCCTTGGGGTTGCTAAAGGCACCCTCACCGGCTTGGGTCTTCATCTCAAAATCGGGGACTGCAGGTTCTACCCCGGAAGCCCTGGATCGGCAAGCTCAGCAGGAGGGTGGCTTGAGCGTTGCGCCAATTGAGTGGGATAACCTGTCGATTACAGCATGGACACGACTATCGCTGAGGCCGCAACCCTTGGGCGGCACACCACAAGTGAATACGGACGTTGTCGCTGTACATACTCAAGTTGATCACTACGACGTGTTTGCAACCTCCTTAGAAGCACTGCACCAGGTTTTAGAGGCACGACAGCAGAAACCTCGCCAAAGTTTTCAAGCAGACTTAGCGCTAGTGGATACGCCCAACGCTGGGGTACTGTATCTGGATTGGTCTCAGGTCAACCCATTACTGGTGCAGCGCTGGCCTTGGCTAACCGTTTTGAACCAAATTAGCCAGCCTGTGAGCGATCACCTGAAAACCATTGTGATGCGTGCTCAGGATAGCGATCGCTCAGCTCACCGAGGTCAACTCACCCTAACGTTGAGTGAGTCGTAAATTTCCTAGGCGTTATCTCACGATGCAAGTCGATAGTTGAGGGTCAGCCGGGTACGCTTCAAATAGTTAAGATCAGACTGATGCCAAGGCGAATTCGCCGCATCCTTGATCAGGTTTGGATTTACTGAGGACATTATGGATTCACGGGTCAAGATCATTGAGCCGACCGGTATTCTTGACAGCACTCAAGCGGATTCGTTTCGACAGCAGGTAGATGAAGCCCTTGGCACTGATGCTGACAAGCTGTTGATTGATCTTTCAAACATTTCTTTTGTAGATAGCTCAGGCCTAGGGGCTTTGGTTATGGTGCTGAAAAAAGTCCGTGCTGCCAACAAGGAAATGTTCGTATGCTCAATCAATGATCAAGTCAGGATGCTTTTTGAGCTAACGAGTATGGATCGCGTTTTCAAAGTCCTTAAGGATCGCGACGATTTCTTCGAAAAAGTGTCTTGATGCCTTGTTCTGAGCGTCAGTGGTACCGTAACTTGCAAGTAAACTTAAAAACTTGAGTTTTTACTGCAGGTCAAGTCCCGGGCTTAGGTATGGTCAGCGTTTGATCAGGAATACGCAGAGCAGTGATCCAGCCAAACCTATGGCCTCAATATAATCGTTCGACACAGAAGGCTCTCTGTGCTGTGGCGCTATTGGTTTGAGACACCTAGGACTGCTTAGGACTTTGCGTATAGGCAAAGTGAGGCAATATTACACTAATCGGTGGCTGCCATAACCTTATGAGAGATCAATCTCTAGTAGAGATAAATCATCTGAAAAGGGCTGATTCTGATTGCGGGTTTTAACTTCATTCAGAATGTCGTCAATCGTTTGATCCGGTCGGACTGAGGCCAAAATATCAATGAAAGCATCCAAACCCATAATGGTCTGATCGGCTTGCATAATCTCATAGATGCCGTCACTAAAGATATACAGGCGGCTGTTTGGGGGAATATGACAGCGCTGCCACTTGTACTGCACATCAGGCAGCATGCCAACAGGCATCCCTGATGTTCGCAAGGCGGCCGTTGTCGTCATGCCCTGATCATCTCGAGACACAATAATCGCGGGAGGATGCCCTGCACTGGTATATAAAAGTTGTCGGTTGGCTCGGTTATAGACCCCATACCAAATAGTGAAATACTTCTCATTTTGGTCGGTCATCTGAAAAGTCTCATTGAGTGCTTTGATGACCCGCTCAGGGCGATAAAAATTGACATCCGGCAGAGACTGCGATCGCAACAGATTTAAAACCGATGTCGAAAGTAAGGCTGATCCCAAGCCATGGCCCGAAACATCTAAGAGGTAAATAGCTAAATAATCAGGATCGAGCCAGTAGTAGTCATAGCAGTCTCCCCCTAATAAACGAGATGGGATAAATCGAGATTGAATCGCAACTTCATCGTTTAAATCACGGGGCAGGAGCGATCGTACATAGGTCTCTGCCTCGAATAATTCCGCCTCTAAGAGCTGTTTTTGCTCATGGAGGTCTTGGGTAAGCTGCCACATACGTATACCAGCTCTAACACGAGCCTTGAGTTCGGCTGCATCAATGGGTTTAGATAACAAATCATCAGCGCCCATTTCCAATGCCTGCACGCGCTCTGCTGCTTCACCAGGAATCATCAGCATCAGGCAAAAAGGATTGGAGAGGGTTGGATTAGCCTTAATTGCTTGGCACACCGTTAGTCCGCTGGTGGTGCCTGGTAAATCCCAGTCGCAAATCACCATTGCTGGGTGAAGCGTTTTAATGACCTTTAAGGCTGTTGCGCCATCCTCAACCCAGGTAACCTCATAGCCCTCACTCGTTAGTACAGTTTGTAAAAGCTGACGCTTTGACAGTTCTGCCTCAATTACAAGAATCTGTTTCATACCCTATGGATTCACCAAAACAGTTGTTCCTGGCCCAAAGCGCCAGAACTCAGCATGTGTAAGTTGGCTGGTTGCGTCTTAACACGACAGCACCGATGTATTCGAGAGCGCTACTGCTTTCCATAAACCCTTTTGAGTGAACCGCGTTGAACTGATCCGTGAGTTTAATGACTTACGTTAAGCGCTCCATCACCGGATAAACGATGCCCGTCATCTTTACCCTAAGGTATGTGCAGGAAGAAGCGTCTTTAAGCTTAAGGCATAGACTGAATTCAGGATTCCCACTTTCACGGTATCGGTAGAGTAGATTGCACAATAGGAATAACAGATTGTTGCGGGACTTACCCCTAAGGACCAAGGGGTTTGCTATCAAAAGGATAGATACGCCCGCAATCTTTCCTCTAGAGCATAAACCCATGACCTCTGCCAGCTGTACTTTGCCGATAAGCTGTGTCGTTTCTGTTATTAAGTCTCCCTGTGACTATCAAGCCTTCCGGATTAGCCCCCAAGATACCAATCGGCTGGCTTTAGTCTTTGATCCCACTGTGGCCAATATGTCCTTAACCTATTGTGTTGAAATTTTTGACCCAGGAGGCAAAACGCCACCGAATCGACATCAGATAGCTGTCGAAATGTTTTTTATTTTGAAAGGTCAAGGCCGTGCAATCTGTGATGGTAAAACCGTAGAAATTCAAGCTGGGGACAGTGTTTTAGTACCCCCCAACGGGATTCATGTGATTGAGAATACTGGCATAGGACGGCTTTACGCACTCTGCATTATGGTTCCAAATGAGAACTTTGCCGAGCTGATCCGAGGGGGAACGCCTGTGGAGTTAGATGCTGAGGACCTGGCAGTTTTACGGCGAACGGAGCAACCGATGGCCAATGCGGCTTGACCTGCTGCGCAGCATACGACGCCAGCAAGCCTATGAATCAGCAGTTGTGGCCTTAGAGCATACCAAAGCACTGGCTTCAACTCTATGTGGGGCTGCACCTAAAAGCCAATATCTTGGGGGGATAGGGTTGCAATTTCAAGGCACAAAGTATCTAGATTCGATGGTGACTCCAGATGGAGTTAGGTTAGATGCCGATGTGTATATGCCTCAGGGATCAGGGCCTTTTCCGGTACTGCTGATGCGCCAGCCCTATGGTCGTGAGATTGCCTCAACGGTAGTTTACGCTCACCCAACCTGGTATGCCGCCCACGGATATATCGTCGTGATCCAAGATGTGCGGGGGCGAGGCACTTCTCAGGGTGATTTCCGCCTCTTTGAGTCTGAGGTGCAGGATGGCTTAGCGACGGTTGACTGGGCCGCTCAATTACCTGATAGTAATGGCCGGGTTGGGATGTATGGGTTTTCCTATCAGGGTATGACTCAGCTCTATGCCGCTCAGGCTCAGCCTGCGGCCCTCATGGCAATTGCACCAGCGATGGTGGGGTACCATCCTCACAGTGATTGGGCTTATGAAAACGGAGCCTTACTGCTGCAGGCGGGTGTCAGTTGGGCCGTGCAGTTGGCGGCTGAGACGGCTCGCCTTCAGGGGCAAAATGATGCTTATCAAGCCTTATATGACGCTGCAAGACAGGCTCTATTTCAGAACCCAGCGGTCATTTGCCCAGACGTGCTGCATCGTTATGGACGCGATTCATTCTTCCACCAATGGTTGGCGCATCCCCAGGCAGACAACTACTGGGAAGCGATTACGCCGGATTTGAGCCAAGTCGATTTACCGATGCTCCATATCGGCGGCTGGTTTGATCCTTATTTGCGGGGCGATATTCGACTGTTCCAAGAAATGGTTGATCGCAGTCAATATCCCCAGCCTTTTTGGATTGGCCCTTGGTGTCATATCCCCTGGAGCCGCAGAGCTGGCGATCGCGACTTTGGTCCTGAAGCTGAGAGCCCGATTGATCGCCTGCAGATCCGTTGGTTTGATCACATCTTGAAGGGCAAAACGCTTGATATGTCAGGGGTGTCATGGTTTGAGATGGGGCGCAATCGCTGGCGACAATTCGAGGGATGGCCTCAGGCCCAAAAGCAAACATTGATCCTGACGAGTACAGGGCTCGCTAGCAGCCGCCAAGATAACGGAGCCTTATTTGCCCGTGCAGCTCACCAGGCTGATAGTCCATGGACCGATAGCAGCAAGACTGTGGCCAGCCACGATACGGTCGTCCACGATCCTTGGCGTCCTGTTCCTGCCTTAGGAGGCCACGCTGGGATTCCTGCAGGGGTTTTCAACCGTGCTGGGATCGATGGACGCAGCGATGTTTTGACCTACACAACAGCGCCCTTGACAGAACCGCTCTCGATCGCCGGTGAGATTCGCGTGACCCTCTGCTGCAAAGTCGACAGACCTAGTTTTGATCTGTCATTGGTGTTATCAGAAGTCTTTGCAGATGGAACCGTGTATTCCCTTAGCCAAGGGTATGGTCGCTTTAAAACATTGCCTGGGTTCGAACTGTATCGGCTATCGTTGCAAGCGAGTTGTTTTTGCTTAGGGGTGGGGCAGGCGTTGAGACTCAGCATTAGTGGAGCCTGCTTCCCAGCCTACGACATGAACCTAGGTACAGGGGATGAGGTGTTCCCCAGGGATCTCCACGAGACCAGAACTATCACGATTACCGTTGCCACGGGAGGCGAGCAAGACAGCTACCTGGAATTACCGGTCGTACCGGCACAGTCCCGATCAGAGGCTGTTTGAAAAGGGGTAGGCCAAGTCTGGATGCCCACGCCCAATCTGCTCAATTAGAGTTCAGAACCCATGTTGATGGAATTGGGTTGGCGGTTGAACTGTTCCACTAGGGTCTCCATTCGAGATTCTGAGGCAACCGTGACAGGAGAAACAACCGTCTCAGAGTTTTTTGTATCTATCTCGACGGCACTTTGCCCCATGAGAGGATTAGCGCTTTGTAGGACGCTACCCCCCCACAAACGATTGCTAATCGTGCCAGAGAAAACACCAAACACAGCTAGGGCAATAGCCGCAAAACTGGCCATGCAAGTCCGCTGCACACCCTGATTTAGACGCTGGTAGACTTGGCTGGTCAACGTTTCCGTCGATTCAGTTGCAGGGGTCTGGCACAGGGTATTAAAGCCCTGCCGCAAGTAAAGCAGGCGGCGATATAGGCACTGAGTATCCGGATCATGGGTTAGCCATGCACTAACTAAGCGACGCTCTTTTGGCGAAACTTCACCATCAAGGTAGGCACTCAGTAGCTCAAAGCGATCGCGCTTAACCACATCTAAATCACATGACATTTGATCGATGTGTCCTGAATTTTCAGGCGAGTCATCAGGCATCACCTGAGGACGAGCGCGTACATCGGAATCAGACTGATGATGTGAACTCATACCAGAATCAATGTCCCAGTTTTAGAATGCCTAGAGGCTCCACATAGTGATGACCCTTGGCCATCTAGCTATAGTTCCCAAAACCGAGAAATCACCAAGCCTGAAGTACTCTCAACCGGGTTCAGGTTTAGAGCGTGAGTCCAGGACAGATTTATAGCCAGTGATGGGTTCAGCAGCATCGATGCCTTAAAGGCCGAATCCGATCATACTCGGATCTTTCAAGAAGTGGGAGGACCTCAGGAATAAATTTTGCCGGAGCACGTCCCAGCTCAATATGAGTTATGCAAATGACTCTGTCTTGAGATAACGGGCCAGGTCATCTTGCAGACGATGGCGGGCACGGGCAATTCTAGATTTGACAGTCCCTAGCGAAACACCTGTCATATCAGCAATTTCTTCGTAGCTTAGCCCTTGAATTTCCCGTAAAACGATCGTCGTGCGAAAGGCTTCTGGTAGAACCGCGATCGCCTTTTGCAATTGCCCATAAAACTCCTGGGTCATCAGTGTATCAACCGGGCTCGGATCCGTTGCAGGCAATTCCCAGTCCACCTGGCCATCATCGAGTTGGCGGGGAGCATCTAGCGACAGAGGCGACCTAAACCGCTTACGCTTACGGAGTTCGTCATAAAACAAATTTGTGGCAATCCGACTCAGCCACCCTTTGAAACGAGCTGGATCTTGAAGACGATTCAGGTGTCGATAGACCCGGATCCAGACTTCTTGAGTTAGATCAGCGCGATCAGACCAATCTGGCGCAAGGTGATATAACAAACGCTCGATATGACTCTGATAGCGGCGAACGAGTTCGGAAAAAGCAGCTTTATCAGGCCGATGCTGCACTTGGCAGTGTTGAATGAGGTCATAGTTGGACAGCTGAGAGGGCTGCTCTTGTCTCAAAACAGTGGGCAAGCTAGCGGTCGACCAAAATGCGGACAACGACTGACTCATGGGTAAGGATCCAACGATTTCAACAGCACACAGAAAACGAACACAAGTTCCCAAGATGCTTAGCAGTAAGTCCCTGATGCTTACTTCATCTATGGAAAATGAATACTGATTGTGTTGTACTGCACTAGCCCCTAGCTCTAGTAGACACCTTGTGCCTCTCTCTTTTTTGGCACAGTTGCCCTGCAAGGCAAAAACGCATATTTAGTAGACACCTCTCAAAGCACCGGCTCTGGGCATGACGCACCTGTTTTACGGCATTGGGACCGTTAAGAAGGAACTACAGTTATGCCCTATTGGCTTAACGTCGTGAATTGCGCATACCCACCAGTCGATTAAAGGGGTAAGAGGTATACTCAAGCCGTAGGCACCGTACGCAGAATCAATGCAATATTTGGCCAAGGTTGAACCTGTGGAGCCTGACACGCCGCCAACTTTACGGTTACTCGCCCGCCATATTAAGGACTACATGTGGGAGCGCCTAGAAGATGAGCGCGTTGTGACCCTGCGTGAAGCCGGTAGCTGGAGCAACGGGGCCTTGGTTCTCGTCAACCTCGATGATAATGATGAACAGGGTATTGCCGCCGAGGACGCAACACCCTGGGTGATGGATCTCGTAGACACCTTTTTAGCCCAAGGGGTTACCCCCCGCACCTTGGAGCAAGAGGTAGAACGCGCAGAACAGTGGCGACAGTCTCTCACCCTAGAGAGTCAAGAAGTGGATCGCCGTGCTTTAGAAGCCACTGCGCGTCGAGATGAGATTCAAGAATTGGAAAAAAGTCTCAAACTTGAGCGCATCGACCTTGAGCGTCGAGAAGCAGAATTACAGGATCGGCTCAACGGACTAGACGCTTCTTAAGAGAAAACTACGCACAGAATTGTAGGAGTGACGCTGATTTTTGCTAAACGCCATCATGTATTGGCAGCGCCTTCTAAGGGGCAGCAGGCAACACTTTAGGGACAGCACTTTGGGGACTAGTCGGTTCTGGATCGGCCTGTTCGGATATTAAAAAATCCCTCAACAGACGAGCTAGAGCCCGCTGGGTCAGGTTACCCACAATACGCTGACCCATGTTGCGGGTCTCAGCCTTAAAGAGAATCTGAGGTAGGATGCGGGCCACTATGGCCATATCAAATCCCTGGGTGTGCTGAAGAATCCCAAGAATTCGAGTGACACGTTCCCAAGTGTCATCAGTTTCGTCAACATTGCTGACGTGAGGCGCAGGCTGACCGAGGCGCTGTAACCGCTCCTGAATTGACAGCACCATGGATTGACCCAACTGATCAAGTTCACGGGCAACTTCATCGGCAATGCGATCGCGGATAAAAGATCCCCTTTCTGAAAATAAGAAGTCAACAGTTTGATCAACAACGCGACTGAGATCATAGTCATCGCTATTGCGAGCATTGCGTAATAGATTTTCGAGACGATTCCAACGAAATTCTCCATCTTTGAAGAGTAAGTCTTGGAGAGAATTGCGAAGCTCTGGAGAGCCATCCGTTAGCAAGCGCTTGGCGACGTAAGGATAAGCCTTGCTCAGCACCTTAAACTCAGGATCCACATTAATCGCAATGCCTTCCAAGGTCACCAGAGAGCGAATGATAAGGGCATAGTAAGCCGGCACCCGGAAGGGATATTCATACATTAGGGCTGAGAACTCATCGGTAATACTCTTGAAATTGAGTTCAGCCACACTGGCCCCCAAGGCATTGTTAAACACATCTGCCAAAGCCGGAATAATCGGCCTCAGATCGGTATCAGGTGTGAGAAATTCGAGCTTGACGTAATCTGCTGCTAACCCTTCAAAATCACGATTCACCATGTGGACGACTGCTTCAATTAAGCCGTAACGCTGGTAGGGCTTGACCTCACTCATCATGCCAAAGTCAAGATAAGCCAAATTGCCATCGGCCATCGCCAAAAGATTGCCGGGATGGGGGTCGGCATGGAAGAAGCCATGCTCTAAGAGCTGCCTCAGAGAACATTGCACCCCAACCTCAATGAGGCGCGTCGCATCAATACCTTGCCTTGCCAAGGCGTCAATCTGCGTCAGCTTCGTGCCCTCAATCCATTCCATCGTCAGCACTCGGCGAGCCGTGTACTCCATATAGATGTGAGGGACATAAATGTTGGGTAAATGGCTATAGAGCTGCGCAAAGCGCTGAGCATTATGCCCCTCGTGGGTATAGTCCATCTCCTCGACGATACGTGCCCCAAACTCATCCATGATGCCGACCAGATCGCTGCGAACTTGTTCGACACGATTGGTGATCCACTGAGCGAGCTGCCGCAAAATATAAAGGTCGAGGGTGATGCGCTGGGCTAGACCCGGTCTTTGCACTTTGATGGCAACCGTTTCACCCGTCTTGAGCTTGCCTTTATAGACTTGTCCCAAAGAAGCCGCTGCAACTGGTTTTAAGGATATTTCTTCATAAATTTCCGATGGGGTGCCCCCCAGCTCTTGCTCAATGTATTTAAAAGCCACCTCATTCGAGAAAGGGGGCAATTGGTCTTGGAGACGGGTTAGTTCACCTAAGTAGGCGGGTGGGACTAAATCTGGCCGGGTAGATAACGCTTGGCCAATCTTGATATAGGCCGGTCCCAGTTGGGTAAGGATGAGTCGCAGCTGCTCCGCACGCTTGGGTTGCCGAGCTTCGGACTGTCCAATGCGGCGGTCCCACCACAGATTTAAATAAAACCAAATGAACGGCCACAGAATTGCCCCCAGCCGCGCAAGCACCCTAAGCGGTCGCCTACTGTAATAAGCCTGAATTGCAAGGGCGTCGTACTCAAAATCCTCAAAGGGATCGAGGTTGCTCGGGGGGGCTGCTGCCAACAGCGCTGGAGGCTGAGAGGGGCTGGCCATAAGATTGAAAACCATTAAGCATTGGAAATACAGCCATAGTTGCTGCACCTCTATGTAAACTATCGTAACAAACCTTGGGTTCTTCCCTGGGCAGAGGGGGTGTTTATTACCGTACTTTAGTTCTGATGTATTGCTAAGATTGGGTTCCGCTTGTCTGAATACACGAGATCTTGACGCGCTAGCGGCCTAGGGATTCGTGTCATAGTGTTTTTGAGATTGCCCTTGACCTAAAGCGTCACTTTATGTTGCTGTCCCTGCGGATCGAAAACTTTGCTCTAATCGATCAACTGCAGCTCTCTTTTGAGGAGGGGCTGAATGTGCTGACGGGGGAAACGGGGGCAGGTAAATCGATTGTCTTGGATGCCATTGATGCGGTTCTGGGCGGGCGAGTTAGCCAACGGATGGTGCGCTCTGGGGAAAAGCGCGCCTTAGTAGAAGCAACCTTTACCCTGACTCACGCCACGCAGCAGTGGCTGGCGCTGCAGCAGATTCAAGTTGAGGGCGATCGCCTGATCTGCAGTCGAGAGTTGACCCTAGGGCGCGGCACAGTGCGGAGCCGTTCTAAGGTGAACGGTATGGCGATCAACAAGCCTTTGGTAGAGGCTTTGAGGCTCCATCTGGTCGAGATTACGGCTCAGGGACAGACCCTACAAGTGGGCGATCCCGTGCTGCAACTGGCTTGGCTAGACGGGGTTGGAGAAGCCGCTTTAGCACAGCAGCGCCAGCAGGTGGCGATAGATTATGAGGGGGCGATCGCGGCCAAACCGGCCCTAGATCGTCGTCGCCGGGCTGAGCAACAGCGCCAAGAGCAGCTTGACCTATTTGATTACCAATGCCAAGAACTCAGCGCAGCGGCATTGGAGGACCCAGAAGAGCTGACGCAGCTTGAGCAAGAGCGCCAGCGACTTACCCATGCGGTAGAGCTTCAGCAGCAAAGCTATCAGACCTACCAAATTCTCTACGAAAATGACCAGGGTGGCATTGCCTGCTCTGATCTATTGGGGAAAGCCGGACAAGTTTTAGAGGACATGCTGCGCTATGACGAGCAAGTGGAGCCGATTCTTGACTTAATCAATGATGCACTGGCGCAGGTAGAAGAAGCCGGACGGCAAATCAATGCCTATGGTGAAGACATTGAGACGGATCCCCAACGTCTGGAAGTCATTGAAAGCCGGATCAGCCAGCTCAAGCAGCTCTGCCGTAAATATGGGCGATCGCTGGCCGAGTTGATTGACTACTACCAAGAAATCCAGGCTTCTTTGGATGTGCTGAACGAAGACGGTCAATCCGTAGAAGCACTCCAGGAAACCTATGACGCCAAACAGGCCGCGCTGATCAAAAGTTGTACCCAACTGACACAGTTGCGCCAAAAAGCAGCCCAGGTTTTGGCACAGCGCCTTGTGTCTGAGCTCAAGCCCCTGGCCATGGAGCAGGTGCAGTTTAAGGTGGCGCTAACGCCAGTGGCTCCCCATGAAACTGGGGCTGATCAAGTCGCGTTTTTATTTAGCCCTAACCCCGGAGAGCCGCTACAGCCCATGGCAGATACGGCCTCTGGGGGAGAGATGAGCCGGTTTTTGCTGGCGCTAAAAGCCAGTTTTTCTCAGGCTTCAACGGTGGGAACCTTGGTGTTTGACGAGATTGATGTGGGGGTGTCGGGTCGCGTCGCGCAGGCGATCGCTGAGAAGCTTTACCATTTGGGGCGTTCTCAGCAGGTGCTTTGTGTGACCCATCAGCCGATGGTGGCGGCTATGGCAGATGCCCATTTCCGCGTCGGTAAAGAAACCGTTGAGCTGTCAGGGGCCTCACCCAAAGGCCGTAAAGGATCACGCAAAGCAGCGGTTGCTCAGTCCGATCAAGTGCGTACCGTGGTGCGAGTGCAATCTTTGGATGCAGACGAACGCCGCGATGAACTGGCCCAATTAACCGGTGGCCAATCCCACCAAGATGCCTTGAGCTTTGCGGAAGCCCTGCTGCATCAGGCTCAAACCCTACGGACAGAAGTGGCAGCCTCCTAAGCAACCCATATTGAAGTGAATCCAGTCTGTCAGTAGGTCGATACCTATCCGGGCGACTCAGCCACTAAGATGAGCATTGGTCAGTATTGGTCAGTACCGGTATGCTCTTGCCCATTGCGCTCATTGATCCCTCTATCGACAATCCCGTAATTGAGGAAGGACTGCAAAAGTTCTTACTGGTCCTTTCTGTGTCCTTGGGGGTGGCGACCCTGTCTCGGGCACTGAGCTGGCTGCGCAACATTCCCTACACGCTGCTGCTGCTGCTGGTGGGGCTAGGACTCGCCATCCTGGATGTGCGATTGATCAATCTTTCGCCAGAGCTGATTTTATTTATCTTTCTACCCCCGCTCCTGTTTGAAGCGGCGTGGAACCTGAAATGGTCGAACCTCAAGAAAGACTGGCTCCCCATTAGTCTCTATGCCGTCTTGGGCGTGGTGATCTGTGTGGGCGGATTGTTTGTGGGACTGCGAGAGGTGGCCGGTGCATCGGTGGCAACGGCCTAACTGGTTCGGGCTAGCCTATCGTCGACAGATCCGGAGTCGGTGGTCGCCCTTTATCGAGAGTAGTGGGTTGAGAAGAGGCAAAAAAACATAATGTAAAGA
>JBHJIP010000194.1:0-15511 GCA_050043365.1 Leptolyngbyaceae cyanobacterium | reverse complement strand
CCAGTAAAAGTCCACCTAAGGCCTATGCTTCTCAACGAAAACGGCTTGCTTTAGAGCAGCGCATAGAGTTCAACAAGGTGATCAGATTCTCATGGTGAGACTGACTAAGATGCTGAAAAGTTTTCTGCACCACTAAGGGTTCTTATGTCGCGATGCAGATGTTGAAGTGTGCCCAAAGAACCCTGGGATCTTGGGTTTGGGTGCCTTGAAAAGCTGCCTTATTTTAGGAGACCGCTTTAGGTTATTTGTAATCGCTCTAAAAGCAGCATGGTTTCGTTAGACCGTTGTACTAACCGCTGCCGCGAACGCATTTGGTCAGAGGCGTCCTCAAAGAAGATAAACAGGCGGTTGGCCAATTGCGTATCGCGATCGCCCACCGCATAGAAATTGATGTAGTCTGGGCGGGCTGAATTTGTGCCCTTACCAACCCCATGTAGCTCAAAACTGTCCCGCTCACCGTCCAGAATCTCTTGAAACGTATCCTCTAATCCCACAAACTCTGGAAACCCATCACTCGCCGCTTCGTTGAGTTTGACCTCAGTTGGGTCGTCAGAATACTGGGTGACGCCAGGGGATAAATACTGCACGATTTGATGGTCATCTAAGACCAAATACTCGATTGCCTTACTCTTAAAAAAACGCTGCAGCACCCCAGCCGGGGGGCGAATTACCCCCGTTTCCGAAGTTGACAAAGGCGCTAATCGATAGCCTAAACCGTGAACATTTTCCACAATTTCACCCGGATAATCGACGGCATTAAAGGCCCTACGGAGTCGCTTGATATGGGTGCGAATGCAGCTACGGGTGGGAATCGAATCTCCCTCCCAGACGCGATCGATGATGGCATCATAGCTCAGCACATGGGTGGGATAGCGAATAAAGAGTTCTAATAGCGCGTACTCCTTAGGATTCAAATGCACCTGAGAATCCTCGTGATACACTGTGCAGCTTTGTGAATCAAAGCTGATTTTGCCATAGGTCAACATTTTCGATGGGCGAGCTGTGGGCAACGATGGGTTGAAGAGCATGGCAAAGGTAAGCTAGCCTTTGGCGTTTTTAATACAAGCTTTGGCCAGGGTTTCAAACAGAGCATCAACATTCTCGCCCGTTTTAGCAGAGGTGCATTGGCAATCCAGCACGGTGTCATAGGTGAGGTTGTTATAGCGCTCCCGTAATGATTTGTGTTGATCTGGCGGCACCAAGTCAGCTTTATTCAATGCCACAATGACCGGACGCTTTGGATTAAACTTCCCGAAGAGTTCGATGTGATCTTCTAAACCGCCTAAGGTTGCCTGACGATTCATTGCTCCAACCACAATGGCTCCCATTGCTCCTTGTAGATAGCTCGATGACGTTAACGCCTCAAATTGGGTGCGACCTTCTAAATCCCAAATCATCATCTGAACTTCAACGGGTGAAGGGGTACCGGAGGGCTGTAGCGTCACTAACTTTTTAGAAATCTTGACGCCCACAGTTGATAGATACTGATCTCTAAACTGTTTCTCAACGTAGCGTCGAATCAAACTGGTCTTGCCGACAGCAAAATCACCAATTAAACAAATCTTTTTTTTAACAATGGACATAGGGAGTTAGGGAGGGGGCTTGAAAAGCAGGTAAACCCGCTGCAGACAATACTGGAACCTATTTGTGGAACGTCTGAAGCCCTGATGTTAGCTTTGTCTGCTTGAAGTAAGCCCTGTTGTCCCATGAAGTCCAGAAAACTTTTCATACAGCCTCTGAAGGGGTTGAACTAATTCTTAGGCAAGCATGGCAATACGGATGTAACGAGATACTCAGCTATTGAATTCGGGTCGTATGTTGGACAAGGGTTACACCCGGTATGTCTTGAAAGGCCTGATCGATAATCTTGACCTGCTGGAGGCTGCGGGTGACAGAGTCGATTTGCACAACGCCGTTTTCAAAACGAGCACTGAGAAAGATCCCCTCAATTTCATTCAAGACCCTTGCGGTGCGCCGCACCGCAGCATCGCCATCCTTAGGATTAAGGGTTTCACGGCTAGGGGGCGGCGGCGTCTGAATCACCACCACTTGATTCTCAATTGGCAGGGCAGATGTTTGTGCAGAAATTAGAGCGATCGCCCGTTTCGCTAGATCTTCTGAGGGTACATAGCCCTTTAGCAACAGTTGGTTTCGACCCACCTCAACCTCTAATCGATATAGCGCTAGGGCCGAATCCTGTCGGAGCTGCTGATTGAGTTGGGCCGTGAGCTGGGCCATCTGATACTGGCCGAACCCCCAGTACCCCCCCCAGCCGATGAGTAAGATCAGGACTACACCTGCGATCGTCCGCAATAGCCCAGGCGATTGCGAGGGTGGCTTCCCGTTAGATTGAGCCGCACTGCTAATCAACTGCTGCAAACCCTGGGGAATGGCCTCTGGGATGTCGGCCAGCACCCCTTCAAAATCTTGAATAATGCGGCCATGGTCATTAACCAATTGGGCGAGGAAACCATTGAGCCCCCTTAGAAAAGCACGTGATGGGTTGCCCTGCACCACAACTGCCAAGTAGCAATAGCCCGCTTCTTCGAGGCAAATTTGGGCATCGCCATATTCGATTTCACGTAATTCCGCTGCCCGCTCTGGCTGAGCAACGTATTCCTGGACAAAGCTGCGAATAGCCGTCAACATGCCAGCAATCATGTCAGATTCCAACGGGGATCGATCCTTGGGCTGAGCTTCTGCAATCACCAATCCAGATGGTTTATGGATCAAAAAGACAGCCTGTATTTGTATGGGGGTCGCTTCCCGCAGGAGGAGTTCCGCTTCTGAGATTCCCTGTAATCGGGCCCTGTATTTGCGGGTCACCGTTTCAAAACTCAGAGTTTGCTCAAGTTTATCGTTGATTTCTTTTAGCAACTCCGCAAAATAGCGGCTGATGGTATTGCCAATAACGGGATACAGGGCATCCACCACCGCATCCTGTTCCAGGCGAATCTGTGCCTTCAACGCTGGCCCGATTGCGGGAGCAAGCGCCTTGATCAAGGCATCCCGATCGGTTTTGATGTGGGCTGTCAGGGCACGGGATAAGTTGGGGGCGATCGCCTGCCCCATCGCTTCAGGGGCGGCTTTGCTGCTAAGAGCAATACTGTTAGGCATAATTGGGGCCAGCACCGCGGCCATGGTAGCCGGTTCTTGTTGGATCTTGCTCGTCAAAGCGATCTCCATCAGCCCTACCGCAAGCGCTGAAAAATCTTGTCTAGACTCCGCCACCTCCATTTTGAGCAGTTCCACAATCACTGGTCGCAGCCAAGCATTTAATGCCGTTGGATCTGAAACCTGGTGGGCCAATTGGGAAAGCTTTTGCTCCAACCCACGGCATTGCTGATCAAGGGTATGGTGGCGCTGTCGTAAGTCTGAAAATTGGGGTTCCAACAGCAGGGTCTGCAGCCGCTCAAAAGGGCTCTCTAGACTGTCGGATTCTGGGGCTCCCATCAATTTTATTTACCGTTTCTGGTTGCGGCCACATCTGCTGCGGCTACAACATCATTCAAATCCATAGGAAGTTCTGGAATTAGCTCAGCCCCCTTCAGTCGCATGGCCATTTCCATCAAGAGTTCAGCCATGCTATCCCGCGACACCTTCGCATCCTGAAGCTTATTCACATGCTGCTCTAGCCCTTCCATGACTTGGGTACGCAACTCCCGCATTGCATCATGCAGATTATCTTTTGAGGTCAGCAGGTCTCGACGCAAATCTGCAACTTGGGCGTCAATGGCTTCATCAAGACGCTGCACGTTATTGGTGAGTTTTTGGCTGACTCGACCCACCTCTTGGCGAATGCTATCGGCCTCTTCCTCGTGGTTTTGGTCTAAGGCTTTGAGCTTTTTCTCTAAGGTGGCCGTCATCGCCCGCAATTCCGTCAAGACCGAGTCACGGGTCTGATCAATGCGATCGCGAGTGTCTTCTTTCAAAGCAACGAGATCCGCTTCTAGCTTTTCGAAACGACCGTTATAGTCGCGAATTTGGTTGCCAAATAAAATGTCACGGACCTGATCGATATTGCCACCAGCTTCTATCGGTTTGCCTTGGGAGTTGCTTGTCATTTCAGTACAGGATGGGATGAACGTTGTGTGTTTGATAAACAACCAGAGAAAACGCTGTAATCGAGCTGATCATCAACAGATAATTTGAAAAATCATCAAGGCGACAGCACTGGATTTTAAAATTTGCCTCAACAATGCTCTTTACATAGGAGTTGTAATGCGGCTTCTAAAGTGGATTGGTCTAGGCTGATCACGGAATGTATCACTGAAAATCAGCCTACTCCCCTCATTGATTTATGGGCTAGTTCAAATAATAGGTCAGGTCAAGGGAATCGTCAGGGCAATAAATAGCGCTCCTAAATGGAGGGTACACATAAATGTCATAAATGCTCAGTACGCTCCTTTATATCACTGCCTAAGGTTGGCTGGAGTTCCATGAAAAGTGCTTACGACGAAGAATTAACCCTAATTCAGGAATTTGTTCAGGGCCGGATTGAGCCCATAGTTACGGGGGCGCTACAGGTTTGGTCCTTGTGTGACAAGGCTCAGATGTTAGTTCGCTATGGGCAGCCTCTTGCGATCTCTGACTGGCAACAAGATTCGACTCAAATTCAGGTATACCGCCATTCCGGCTACGCAGCCATACTTGCTCAACTGCTGGTCGCCAATGCATTTGTACCTGTCTATACTGAAGCCTTAGAGAAGTTGATTCCCTACCGCCCTACATCAACGCTCATTCGATAAGCGTTTTGACACAACTCTTTCACACCTGTCCCCTATTATCCGGGCAACGAATTAGAAGGTGATGGTGTGACTGAGCTGCTGAACCCCCAATTACCGGTTTCTACTTCAGAGACTCATTCCCAGACACTCGTCATTGTGGGGGGGCAACGTCTTAAGGGAGAAGCCCCAATTAGCGGGGCTAAAAATTCTGCTCTGGTCATTATGGCTGGGGCGTTGCTTTGTAGTGAAGGCTGCCGAATCCGCAACGTGCCTGATTTGACCGATGTTAGCAGTATGGTTCAGATCTTGGAAGCCCTTGGGGTGACTGTGCAGCGCCACAAGGATTTTTTAGAGATTGACAGTCGCTATATCGATGAATGCACTGCCCCCTATGAGTTGGTCAGTCAACTGAGGGCCAGCTTCTTTGCCTTTGGTCCTCTGCTGGCACGATTAGGAACCGCCCAGATGCCTCTACCAGGGGGGTGTGCGATTGGAGCACGTCCTGTGGAGTTACATGTCAGGGGTCTACAGAAAATGGGGGCTCAGATTCAGACTGAGCACGGGGTCATACATGCTGTTGTGCCGACTGCTAACCGTCGTTTGCAAGGGGCACGTATCCACTTGGATTTTCCCAGTGTAGGTGCTACCGAAACGCTAATGATGGCGGCCACCTTAGCGGAGGGGGAAACCCTGATTGAAAATGCCGCTCAAGAACCAGAAGTGGTCGACTTAGCGAGTTTTTGCCGAGCCATGGGGGCTCAAATTCGAGGGGCCGGTACTAACACCATCCAAGTTCTAGGGATGCCAAAGCTTCATGCCGTGGACTGGAGCATCATTCCCGATCGCATAGAGGCAGGGACATTTCTGTTGGCAGGAGCCATTACCCAGTCTGAAATTGCTGTGGCCCCAGTTATGCCCAATCATCTCTCTGCGATTACTGCCAAGCTAGAAGATATGGGCCATCAGGTCCTAGAAGATGGACCCAATCGTCTTCGTCTTTGCCCCACGGCCCAACCTCAGGCGGTAGATATTGAGACCTTGCCTTTTCCAGGGTATCCCACCGATATGCAAGCCCCCTTTATGTCCCTCTTGGCGACCAGTGCGGGCAGCAGCACGATTACCGAAACCGTATTCGAAAACCGCATGGGCCATGTCGGTGAACTCAAACGCATGGGGGCTGACATTCACCTGCTGGGCAACCATGCTGTTATTCAAGGGGTGCCACGCCTCTCTGGAGCCCCGGTCATGGCAACGGACCTTAGGGCTTCAGCGGCGTTAGTTTTGGCAGGATTAGCTGCTGAGGGCAAAACCACCGTCCATGGCTTACACCACCTTGATCGCGGTTATGAAAACTTCGATCAAAAATTGCGCGATTTAGGGGCCGATATCCGTCGTACTTGAGCTATCCTCCCGAGTCTTTCATCCCGAGTTCGATTTGTTAAGGGATCGTTGCTTGGGGGTTAAAACCTTGATTTGGAGAGGGTTATGGCTTGCTCCGATAGCAGCTCCCAGATAACGACAAACAGATTCTGGAGCTTTACACACATTTGTCACAACTGGTTATTACTGTTGCTGAGAATCAGGAACTTGATACTTTCTCGGGGGTTGCCCGTGACCCATTTTCATCTTCCAATCCAAGCGTCACAGCAAAATCCTTTATGCTTTCCCGAAGTGTGACCAGAGATTTTGAGTGACTTCTTAACCTCCAGATGTTTGTTCCTGTGGCGGTTTGTGTATGTTCCCTGGTGGCAAGGCGAACTTTTTTCCTGGTAAGGAGTTCTTTGTGGATTTCAATCTTATTCTCAATAGTGCGATCGAGATTTTGATCGCCGTCGGCTTAAAAATTGTTGGGGCAATCATCTTTTGGTTTGTGGGCCGCTGGCTAATTGGCATTGCCATGAAGCTGATCACCCGTGCCTTTCGCACCAGCAATATTGAAGAGACGCTGCTGGTTTATCTAAAGGCCACCCTTGGGGTGGTGCTTAATTTAGTGTTGATTGTGGCCATTCTCGGCTTCTTCGGCATTGAAACGACTTCCTTTGCGGCGCTGCTGGCCGCTGCTGGCATTGCCATCGGTGCGGCTTGGAGCGGGTTGTTGGCCCATTTTGCAGCAGGTGCTTTTTTAGTCATTTTTCGACCCTTTAGAGTGGGAGACTTTATCACTGCTGGGGGCATTACTGGCACAGTCCACGAGATTGGCCTGTTTGTGACCACCGTTGACCAAATGGATAACGTCCGCACCATTGTGGGCAACAATGTTCTGTTTTCAGACGTCATTCAGAACTTTTCGACCAATTCCTATCGCCGGGTTGATCTGGTTGCACAACTGAACCATGACGTTAACCACAACCACGCGATTTCCCTCTTCAAGGAGAAGTTAGCTGGCATTGCCCATGTCATGGTGGATCCAGCCCCAGATGTAGAAATTCTGGAGTTTACCCCCATGGGACCAGTATTGGCGGTGCGCCCCTACTGCAGCAATGACCACTACTGGCAGGTTTATTTCGACACGAATAAGAAGATTCGCGAGACCTGTATGGAGGCGGGTTTCTCAGCTCCAGAGCATCATTTTTCACTGGTTCAAAAGGCCGCTTAATATGGCGACCCAATTCACAGGTGGCCCAATGTGTAAGGTGATCTGCCACCCTTGATTACGCTTAGAGTGTTCCAGCTAATGACTTGTCCAAACATCAGTCAAGGATTGATTCATTTGTCTAGACAACACCCGTTCGGCATCATAAAAGCCGGGATGCTTTTTTAGATGGAATACTCTGAGGTGTTTTTCATGGAAGTCATAGGAGGCAGATATTTCCCTAATAGTGGGAAATAAATTTTGGAGCCTTACACACATTTTTCACAACTGGTCATTACTGTTTCTAAGTATCAGGGATTCGATATTACGGGGTTAGCCCACGCCCCGTTTGTATCTACCACTCAATGCGTCACTGGAAATCTTCCCATGCCCTCCCGAAGCATGCCCAAAGATTTCTGGTGACGTCCTCAAAATCCAGATTTATTCCCGTTTCGGTTTGTGTGTGTTCCCTATGGATCAAGCCCAGCCTCGGCTCTCTATCGATCAAGCCTATTTACAAGGTGGAAGCTATGAGATTCTGGCCGTTTTATTCAAAGGCAGTTTTTTTATCACCGGTTGAGGGGAGAGAGCACAGCTACGCGACTGCAAAGCTTGAATCAGGCTTTAAATCGGCAATCTGATCTAGAAATCTATCAGGACCTAGTCGAACATCGGTTCTTAGCTGGCGTGCAAACTGCCCAGCTCACTATGTCCAACAGTGCCAAAATTTCAGCTTGTTAGCCAAGATATGGCGTAACGCCCCTGATACCCATAAGATATCGATCAGTTTCCCCAGGCTGTGGAAAACCTTGGGGAAATCTGTCCGTATCCTGGAATACAACTTAATCTTGTTTGCAGAAAGGGGCAATTTCTAGTAGTCCAGCTCTTCCTCGTATTCCGTTACCTTTTTCTTTTGAGGAATGTTGACCGGTGGGGCTTTGTAGGGCTCTGCCTCATCCTCAGTCCAGACATCAGCCGTGACATCTTTGTAGTCGGCATCATAATCGCCATCGTCGTCAGACCAGTTGTCTGCAGGCGGCTCAGCGGCTTGGTAAACCCGTTCAGTCCGTTGGCGCGGCTCTACTGGTACCGGTTCAGGTTCCCCCCAATCATCTTCAGTCCATCGATCTTGGACGACGGGCGGACGCTGTTCTACGACCGGTCGCTGATAGTCTCGCCGGGGCTCTACAGGAGTTTGTACACCAGAGGGCAATTGATTCGCGGTTGAAACCGGCATGATGTACTCGCTGGCATCATCCCGTTCCCAGGGGGCACGGCCAATGCCGAGTCGATCCAGAATGCCGACGCTAAGCTGCACCAATTTTTCTTCTGCCCCTTCAAAGACAATCAGGCGATCGGGGCCGCTGCTGGCAATTTCGGTGATCGGTAACTCGTAGGTGCTAATCACCTGATCCGGGATTTGGGGTAGCCCAAAAGAGGCAATCACGATGGATTCGAGCTTGCCGGTAATCACATCAAATTTAAAATCTCGGACCTTACCGAGCATCTCCCCTGACTCAGTTACCACCTCGGCGTTGGTGAGTTTGCTGTAGGGGGCCAGACTCACGTTGTCCTCGATCGCCGTTTCATCATCTACGAGGATCACATCCCCCATTTGCCGGATGCTGCTCAGCAGCATCACCTGTTCATCGCCGGTCATCACCCCTGGAATAATCGTTTCCCGCAAGCCCAGGGCGACGATTTCACCGCGATCTACATCCACCCAGATTTGGCTCACGACCCCCAGGCGCTTCCCGTTGCTGCGGGTAATGATCTGAGTTCCGAGAAAATCAGATCGCTGGTAAAACTGGTCGTAGGAAGAGGTCATGGCCCGGTCCAAATAGCGGCAATGGAGCCTTGGTTAAAGTCAAAGATTGATCATATCCGAGAATCTGCACCTTAACAGATCTACATAGAGACGCTTTATCGATGATGCGCTTAAAGCGCTCTACTTTTAAACGCTCTACACCTTTAAGCGCTTTACATAGATGCACTCTGAGCCTCTAGGTTAATGCCCAAGACTTGGGTATAGGCCCCCCGTGCTTGAGTGACGCCAATGGTGCGCGGGGCGGCTTCAATCATGGGGCGACGCAGACTGACCACAATGAACTGAGCCTGTTGGGCCTGGTGCTTGATCATTTTAGACAGGCGCTCGACATTTGCCCCATCCAAAAACATATCGACCTCATCAAAGGCATAGAACGGCGAAGGGCGATAGCGCTGTAGGGCAAAGATGAAGCTTAAGGCCGTCAAGGATTTCTCACCCCCAGACATGGAGGCCAGTCGCCGCACCTGCTTGCCCTTGGGATGGGCCACCAGGTTTAAGCCGCCGTTGAAGGGATTTTGGGGATCATCCAGTTGTAGATAACCATCGCCATCAGAGAGCTGGGCAAAGATGGCCTTGAAGTTTTCGTTGACGGCGTCAAACGCTTCCTTGAAGGCTCTTTGGCGCAGGGTGGTGAAGTTTTCGATGCGCAGCAGCAGCTCGGTACGTTCTTCTTCTAGGGTAGTGAGTTTATTCGAGAGTTCTTCTAAGCGTTCCTGAGTCTGGTTGTACTCCTCCAGGGCCAACATGTTGACCGGTTCTAGGGCCTCTAAACGGCGCTGCAGGGACTTCATTTGGTGACGCACCGCCTCTAGATCCACCTCTGCTGGAATTTCAGGCAAGGGTTCGGGTAGTTCAGCAGCCTGGGTTTCTAGCTCCGTTTGCAGTTCTACAAGCTGCTGCTGGTGTTCTTGGCGGGCTTCGATCGCCTTTTGGTGCTGCCACTCCAACTGCTGCTTTTGGGTTTGCTGCTCCCGCAGATGGTGTTCGCAGCGATCGCGCTTGGTCTTTTCAGTGGCCAGGGTTGCTTCGAGGGCGGCTAGGGAATGACGGGTTTGGGCAATCTGCTGTTCTAGATCGGCTTGCTGCTGCTTCAGGGCTTGGCGCTGACTGTCCTGCTGAACTTGCTGCTGTTCAAGGGCCGCTAGAGTGGTTTGGGTTTGCTGTTGGGTGAGGGTGAGGCGATCTCGCTGGGCCTGACTCTCTTGCAGGCGGCGTTCGGCCCCTTGCAGGGCCTGCTGGCGATCGCTGAGTTGGGCTTCTAGGGTTTGCACTGCCGCTTGGGCCTGCTGCCAAGCTTGATGAGTCTGCGATTGCTCCAGTTCATCTAGATGCGCCCGCTGGGCCTGGAGGGCGCTTTCTTGCTCAGGGATGAGGGTGGCAAGCTTAGCTAAGCGACCTTGAGCGCTGGCAAGTTCCTGTTGATATTGCCCCAGACGGCTTTGGGCCTGCTGCTGTTGTTGTTCAAGCTGCTGTTGTTGCCGCTGCTGCTGCTGGGTTTGCAGTTGAGATTCCCGATGCTGTTGACGGGTCTCGATCAAGGCTTGGGAGGCGGCCTTAACGGCGGCGCTGGCGGCGGCAATGCGCTGTTCACAGTGGGTCAGAATTTGGCTGAGTTCTGCCAGCCGCCGTTTTAGGGCGATCGCCTCTTCAGATTCGCCGGGATCCACCGTACCGAAATGGAGCCGTCCCCGCCGTTGACTGAGGCTGCCCCCGGTCATGGCACCACTGCTTTCCAGGAGTTCCCCTTCTAGGGTGACCATGCGAAATTGCCCAATGTGGGAGCGCGCTTCGGCCAGGGTTTCAAAGACCGCCGTGCCGCCAAAGACAAAGGCAAATACCTTTTGATAGCAGGGCTCACAGTCAATCAAGTTAACGGCGTAGTCAACCAATCCGTCGGGCCGCTTCCAGTCTGGAATCGGCGTGAACTTAGGCACGCGGATGGAGTTGAGCGGCAGAAAGGTGGCGCGTCCAGCCCGTTGGCGTTTGAGTAGGTTGATGCCTTGGGCGGCGACCCGATCATTCTCCACCACTAGATAGCCGAGTCTCGCCCCTGCCGCGATTTCTAAGGCCAGTTGAAAGCGGGGATCAACCCGTCCCAACTGGGCCACCAGGCCACAAATATCTGGCAAACCGCTATCTAGCAAGAGCTGGGTGGCTTGGGTACCCTGGCTTTCTTGTAGGGCTTGGGTCTGGGCTTCTAGGCGATCAAGTTGTCGCTGCTTGTCCCGTTGCTCTTGCAGGAGGCGTTGATGGGTTTCCCGCTGGAGCTGCAGCTCTTGCTCCGCCTGGGCCAAGGTTTCGGCCTGGGTTTGGACGGCGGTTTCCAAGTGGGCAGGGCTACCTCCGGTTTCAGTCGGGCTAAGCTCTGCCAATTCGGCAGTAATCGTCTGTAGTGAACCCTGTAAAGTCTCGATTTGCTGGGTGAGCTGGCTCACCCGCTCTTGCAACCGCACCTGTTCTGCCCGCAAGGGTTCTAACACTTTCAGGCGGTCTTCAATGGCTTTGCGATCGCGGGTTTGTTCTTCTACCCAAGCCTGGGAGGCGTTGGCAATCTCTCGGGTGGCGTTCCGCTTTTCGATTAGGGCCTGCTGGGCCTGAGCTACGGATCCCTGCAACTGGCGCAATTCCCCTTGACTGAGGGATTGAATATCGGCCTCTAGATTGGCCTGGGTTTGCTGGTGCTGCTGGCGATCAATCTGAGCCTGCCGAATCTGGGCGGCGATGCCCTGTTGGGCCTCGGTCAACGATTGGGTCTGACGGTGGAGCTGCCGTAGCTCCGCCTCCTGGGTGGCCACCTGGCTCTGTAGGGCTAGGTATTCATCTTCCCCGAGTGCCTTGACGCGAGCATTAAGGGTATCTAGGGTGGCTGTTGTGGTAGCCAAGGCCTCATTCAAGGCTTGAATCTCTGCGGTGAGTCGAGTGGCCGTGGCTTCATCCGTCTGGATTTGTTTGCATACGGCATCAATCTGACGCTGCTGAGTTTGCCACAGCCGCACCTGCTCCCACTGGGTGCGGAGCTGCAATTCACCCTTGAGGCGCTGATACTTTTCGGCCTTGAGGCGATCTTGAGCGAGGCGATCGCGCTGCACAATCAACTCTTTTTCAACAATGCGGAAGCGCTCTTCTCGCTCGTGAACCACGTCTAGCTTGTCGCTCGCCTGCCGAATTTTGCGATCAAAGGAGGCCACCCCAGCTAACTCATCAATGATCTCCCGCCGCTCTCGGGGGTTCATTGAGATAATGCCGGTGACATCCCCCTGCAGTACAACGTTGTAGCCCTCAGGGTAAATGCGAAAGCGCTGGAGCTGCTCGTGCAACTGCGTTAGGGTGCAGGGCTCACCATTGATGTAGTAATTAGAGGTATAGGTGCCTTGACTGGTCACCCGCAATCGTCGGGTGACAGTCCACTCCCGATTAACAGGTAGAGGTACGACGTTATCGCCAGGACCCGGTTGATTGCCCTGACTAGGATTGTCGCCATTTAGGTCGGCTTTTTGAGCTTCTGCTTGATCCAGCGGCGGAATTTCAGCTGATCCCTCAGCGCCATGATCCTCAATGCCGTTTGTTGGCGACCCATCCTCATCTGCCAACAGCTCTGACGTCATGTCACTGATATCAAAGGTGACGGTCACGCTCGCTTCTGAGGTGGTACGTCGCCCCATTTGACTCTGGTTAACCAAGTCGGGCAAGCGATCGGCCCGCATGCCTTTAGAACTGGCCAACCCCAGCGCAAACAAAAGCGCGTCCAAAATATTGGACTTCCCTGAGCCATTGGGTCCAGAGATGACCGTAAACCCATTCAGCAGCGGCACTGATGCCGTGCCACCGAAGGATTTGAAATGGGACAACTCAACGCGCGTAATGTGCACTGACCAGGAATACCATAGGAAGTACTAAGACAAGCGTACTAATTTAATAGTACTAATAAATTGACGCCTTGAATAGAACTCTGACAGGCTCAACAGGCATGTATGGAATAAGCCCCTTCAACCTATAAAAGACACCCCAGCCATAGCGTCTCACGAGGGATTTTAGGGCTTCTCGGCACTAGGCTAGAGGGAACGGTCCAAAAACTCAAGTAAATGTTGCCTAAATTGCGCAAACCGATAGATCTTGAGGCCGATTTAGTGTAGTCGCAGCCTGGGTTAAATGCCAGGATCGGCGGCTGAATGGCAAAATTCCGGAAAGCCATCCATGGGGTGGGGATTCTCGCTAGGATGCCGGCACGGGGTCTGACCTGTATGGGGAGTTTAAATGAGTTCTAAGGTTAGTCCATTAACGCAGCCCGTTATCCTCGGCTTTGATCCAGGCCGGCAGAAATGTGGCGTCGCGGTCATGGGGCTAGATCGCCAGATCTATCACCATGACGTCATCGCCTCGGACTACGCACTGCCCAGTCTCGTCGCCCTACAGCAGCGCTACCCTGTCACCCTCTTGGTAATGGGCGATCAAACCACTGCCCGCCAGTGGAAAGATAAGCTGGCTGCTCACTTGGAAGGTCTGCGAATTGTCTTGGTGGATGAACGATATAGCACCCTAGAAGCGCGCGATCGCTATTGGCAAATGTATCAACCCCAGGTTTGGCAACGGCTGCTCCCCAAAGGACTGCGGATCCCGCCCCGCCCCATTGACGATATCGTCGCCATCCTGCTGATCGAGCGCTACCTGAGTCGCCTGACCGACGATTAGAAACAAGGTTGTTGGGCTATAGCTTGGCCCGAATCGTAAACGTGTAGTCTCCGCCAGGTTCGAGCTGGTAATCAAATCGTTCTAGAAAACGTCCTAAAGGTTCCTTAATTAAGGCACGTCCCAGAGACGGCTCGATCATCAACTGCCCCTGGGGAAACTGCCACCGAAATTGCCAGGTATAGGCACTGGCACAGACCTCCCCCTCTAAACAACCCTGTTGCCAGGATTGATGGATAATGCGCACATGGGCGATAGTTTCAGGTAGGGAGCGACGCTGGGTCATTTGTGCAACAAGAATTCCGATTGTATAGGTGACAGTCTTTAGAGCAGCAGTTGCACGGCTGACTCATAGCTACCATAACGGCCTAGGCCAGGATGGTCTACAAATTTGAATCGAAACCAGCACTGTCTAGCCAAGGGGGAGACAAAGGCGGTAGCCTAGGAAAACGCGGAATCCCCTTCATCTACTGAGGACTCAGCCAATTGGGATGAGGGTTACAGTTGGGGATCATCCGACCCATTGCCGCATTTAACCCCACTGGAAACGCGCGTGCCCAAGGTAGGCATCATCTTCAATGACGTTAAGCCCGTTGCCTGCCAAGTGGCTCAACACTGGCAAGACAAGCTACAGGCTCAGGGCTATCAGGTTGTCCCCGTAACAGGTGAAGGGGGGCTCTTAGGCTACTCCATGCCCGATCGCCCCCTTTGCCATACTCCGATCGAGAACCTGGTGCCTTCCGGGTTTGATCGCGACATGGAATTTGCCCTAGTGCTGGGCGGTGATGGCACGGTACTTTCAGCCTTTCGCCAGGTGGCTCCAGCCGGTATTCCGCTGCTGACCATAAACACCGGCCACATGGGCTTTTTGACGGAAGTCTATCTAAATCAACTGCCCCAAGCGATGGAGCGGGTGCTGGCGCAACAGTATCACATCGAAGAGCGAGCCATGTTGGTGGTGCGGCTTTTCCATGAGGAGGCGGTGATCTGGGAAGCCCTCTGCCTGAATGAAGTCGTCATTCATCGAGAACCCCTGACCAGCATGTGCCACTTTGAAGTAGCGGTCGGTCACCATTCCCCCGTGGATATCGCGGCTGATGGGGTGATTATTTCAACCCCGACCGGTTCGACCGCCTACTCCCTTTCTGCGGGAGGCCCAGTGATCACCCCAGGGGTACCTGTCACCCAGTTGATTCCCATTTGTCCCCATTCCCTCGCGTCACGGGGTTTGGTGTTTCCAGACAGCGAGCCCATCCAAATCACGTCGGCCAATCCCGACCCGTTGGTGATGGTGGTGGATGGCAATGCCGGTTGCTACGTCTTACCGGGCGATCGCGTTGAAACCCGGCGTTCACCCTACCCGGCTCGGTTCTTACGATTACAAGATCCCGAATTTTTCAAAGTTCTGCGTGAAAAACTGGGGTGGGGCCTGCCCCACATTGCCAAACCCACCTCCGTAGAGCTGCCCTAGCGCACAATTAGGGCACATTTCATGGGCGGTAAACAGCCTGGGGCAAGTCCTGCTGAATGGGGCTGTAGTCCAAGGACCTCAGTTTTAATCGACCCTAGCCCTTAGAGAGCCCCTGCCTTGACCGAGGGCCCGCCCCCAAAGCCCAAAAACCAAAGGGGAACGGGTAAAAAAAACCCGCCGTTGTTTAGGCGGGTTAGGCAGGCGGCCCCAAAGGTGTTACATTTGAG
>JBHJIP010000193.1:0-14729 GCA_050043365.1 Leptolyngbyaceae cyanobacterium | reverse complement strand
GGTGTCGACGGCTCAATGTTGATTATGAGCGCTTACCTGAATCCTCTGAAGCACTCATCTACATCGCCATGATCCGTGTCATGTTACGCAGGTTAGCGTGACGATTTAGACGCTCTACGTGTTTCCAAATATCCTCTTACTATTTTTTGCTGCAGATGGCCTGTCCAAATGGTAGGCCATGTAAAGTTGGCCTAAAAGCTCATTGTTTAGAACTTTATCTTTAGGCTTATCTTTATGCCTGCCAGGTTTGCTTTCGTAAAAATAACCTTTTTTCTCGAAATCAACTTCTAGCTTCCGTTGAATTAAATCATTTGAATGCAAATCTCTTGTTGCAACGGGAATTTGCTTGTTGGTTGTCTCACTTATTTTTGACTTGATCTGATAGTCATCTGGACCCACCTCACATATCCTTACCAATAAATCAATGTCAGCCACCTTTTCAGGAGATTTTTTATATGCTTCAAACAGTGAGTGGCTTGTTTGACCACCATTAATGATTTGGACGTTTTTTAGAGGGACTCTAGGATTGCGAATATTTGGTTGATAATCTGCTTTTTCACACAATATTGTAATCCCGTTGTTTAAATAGAAAAACTGATAGTTCTCCTCTGACAGTGCCGACTCGATAATCCCCTTGTTTATAGAGTGTTTAGGTCTATATGTCCTGATGTTTTCATCGAAAATAAATTGATTTATCTTGTTGCTGTCACTAGAATCTCTGACAAGTTCTACTAAATCTTGGGCAGCTATAACACCAATTATCGTTCTGATATTTGCATCACTTTTTTCAAAGTGATCTTTGTCTAACAGAGTTAGTTGTCCATCAACTTTCTTTATTTGATTTTGCAAGACAATCTCAACTAGATCCTCAAGATTGTAATAACTAAATTTTATGTATCTAAACTGAGATAAGGACTGCTCTAACTTTTTTCTTGCACCTTCAACAGGATATCCCTTATTCGATGCTAAATGCAGATGAAAATACAAAGGACCACTATGCAAAAGTGTTCTTATCTCTGAGTATTTCTCAAAGACCAGCTCATTGACGATTTCTCTAGACAAGGACCCTGAAATAAATGCAAGTAAAGTTGAAATTAGCTTGTCGATTTCTGTTCCTGGAAAATTTTTCTTGGTTTTTTCGAAGTCGTATGTGTATTTGAAATTGCAAATATGAACATTCCTGCCATCGATATAGATCGCATCTATGCCGCCATCGGATGGTCCATCGGTTAATGAATTCTCTATGTCATCCTCATTAAGTTTTAGTATTAATTCAAGTGAAACGTAGTCAAAGGCTTCGCCAGCATGTCCTAGGCTTAGTGTATCTTGGGTCGTTTTGACTAGCTGTTGAAGAACACCAAACGAAGTTAGATTAGCCATAAGTATTATTCAGAGTCAATATTACATTTATGCGTTTTTCTATCCGCCAATTTTAAAGGTAGAGGAATATGTCGCTGTCGTAATCGAAGAATCCTGCCATAGAGAACAGATATATTTACTGGGTTATGCCTAATTGTTCAAATTCACTAAAGAGTAGCCTAAAAATCAGGAATCTGATAAAGCTTTATTTGCCCATCTGATAAAAGCATTTGCCCAAGCCACAACTTGCTCAGCATCCTGCTTCGATAGCGCTGGGTTTGGGTCATAGTCAGCGCGAGTACGCTGCGATTGGGCATCAATCAAGTGGCGATGAAACTCAATCGGTACCTTGCCAGAGCGAGCCAAAGACTTGCCAAAAGCACTGATCACTGCAGCATGACTTGAAAACGACAAGCCTTCTTGATCCAACAGTGCCTCCGCAACATAGAACATGCCGTAATAGCCACGGGAAACGGCAAAATCGTAGAAGTCTTCTTTAATCAGTTGCTCTGCTGCGGTAACACTCCGTTGAGCCTTTGTCAGTAGCAGCGCTTGTTCCGGCGTCACAAGGCAATGCCCTCTTGGCGAATATTACGCATCAGAGGAGAATTTTCTGTCTCGTAGCGGGACTTCGGCAAGAAAAACCGAGAAATGAGCAGGTCATGCTCTAAGCAAAGCTCAGCAATAAATTCGCTGGTTTGGCGAATCTCTGCACTTGGGTCAACCGGATCATCCAGCACGATCAAAATATCCACATCCGAGTCTGCCGTCGCCTCCTGGCGAGCATAAGACCCAAACAGCACCACCTGATTCAAGCGATCTCGGTACTGCAGCAGCAGGTGCTGCTTCAACGTAGCCAGCACCGACTCTAATGGAAGCGGTAGTTTTGCACGGGGCATGGGTTTATCCCAAATTTTAAAGGACGCGCAGAGCAGGAGCGCTCCTAAGCCATTCCTGCTCAAATTTCGGCGTTGACCCTATTCGACAGTGCCAATTTTGTCTTGGGTTTGAGTATTAAAATCACTCGCCCCATGACGCTCATGCAACTGCTCCTCCGCTGGTCCCCAAGTGCGATTTACTATTCGCCCTCGCTGCACCGCAGGTCGCGCCGCGATCGCCTCCGCCCATCGCATCACATGGGTATAAGACGACGCCTCTAAAAACTCCGCCGCGTCATACATGCGGTTCAGCACCAGGGCACCATACCAGGGCCAAATCGCAATATCGGCAATCGTGTATTCATCGCCACAGATAAAGGGCTGGTCCGCCAACTGACGATCCAACACATCTAACTGACGCTTCGCCTCCATGGCAAAGCGATCAATACAGTATTTGATCTTGGTCGGTGCATAACTGTAGAAATGGCCAAACCCACCGCCCAGATAAGGCGCAGAACCCATCTGCCAAAACAGCCAAGACAGGCATTCCGTCCGTTGGGCCGGTGCCGTCGGCAGCAGCGCTCCAAACTTCTCTGCCAGATAGAGCAAGATCGAGCCCGACTCAAAGACGCGGGTGGGTGGGGTGGTGCTGCGATCTACCAGGGCCGGAATTTTGGAGTTGGGATTCACATCCACAAAGCCGCTGCCAAACTGATCGCCCTTGTTGATGCGGATCGGGTAGGCGTCGTATTCTGCCTCGGCAATCCCCAGGGCTAGCAGCTCCTCCAGCATAATTGTCACCTTCTGACCATTGGGCGTGGCCAATGAGTAAAGCTGCAGCGGATGTTCCCCCACCGGTAGCTCCTGGTCATGGGTAGGGCCAGCGATGGGACGGTTAATACTGGCCCAAGTGCCGCCACCCTCAGCTTCCCACTGCCAGACCTTGGGCGGGGTGTAGGGTGATGTTTCCATAGTTAGGTGCTGCTGGTTTTAAACATTCACAGGGGCGGCCAAGAGGCGCGTGGCTGCAGCCTCATATTCTCCATAAGCCTTGACGCCGGTTAAGGTCTCTTGCAATTCCCCTTGTTTAAAGAACATCACAGCGGGAATCCCTTTCAAGCCAAACCGTTTAGTGATTTGCCGATTCACGTCAAAGTCAATTTTGACGATCGTGGTGCGCTCTTTGTGGGATTGGGCAAGGCGATCCACCAGTGGGGCCACCTGTTTACAGGAGCCGCACCAAGAGGCCATGCAATCCACAACGAGGCTGGGTTCTTTGGCCAGGAGGGCATCGAGTTCTGTTTCATCTTTGACCAACCGCGCTGCACCCGTGTCTTCTTGGCCCAGTTGCGCCAAGGTCTGGGCCACTTCTGCAAAGGACACGCTGGCGTTGATGGTTTTGAGCTGTGAGTGTGTCTCTGGGCCTTGGTAGTAGGCCAGCAGTGGGGCAATGTCTTCTTTATGGCAGGAGAGACGACGACGAATCTCGTTGTCGGGTGGGTGCCCCGGTTCCATCGAGAGTCGGTTCAGCAAAATCCCGGTCATGGCTTTGAGGTAAACCACGGTGGTTTCAGGTTTGCCAAACTTTGCCCACCAGTCATCGAAGGCCCGCGCTTGGGCCAAATTCTGGGGAAAGCCATCCAGCACCCACCCCTTTAAGACCACATCTGGCTGCTCAAACCGCCGTTTTATCAGCTTGATGGCGACTTCATCGGCAAGGGGTTCGGTTGCCGCCTGTCCAGAACTATGATGCAGGTCTCCCATCGAGACATGGGGAATGCGCCAACGCTGGGCCAGGGTGGTGGCATGTTCTTTGACGCCGACCCCAGGCGGACCTAGGAGGATGACTTGTTTGGTTTTCATGAAGGTACGCCTATTTGCATGGATGACTCCTTCAATGGATCATAGTTTCGGCTTTTGAGACTAAACCAAAAGGAAAGGTGAAGTTAGAGGTTTTAGAGCACTCCAACCTAAAAGTTATCCTGCACCATTGCCCTCATCCCCCAACCCCAAATTTGGGGGAGCAAGATCCGGTCTCCCTCAGAATTGGGGGATTAAGGGGGCCGGCAGTACCTTTGCTACATTGCAAAATATTTCGCCAGCAGTATCAAAAATGGGCGAGGGGGATCGTTGGCATAGCCTGCCCAGAGGGCTTGGGGGTGTAGACGCGATAGCGGCTTCTCTTTGAGTGGGCGACTAAGCAGGACAATTTTTAAAATGCTCCACTCTTAGACGCCATGAGACCTGGACTTGCCTCGGCCTATATGGGCCTCATCCTGACCTTTAAGAAGAATAGGGACAGCACACTGAAGCATCCTATAGTCCTCGAAAAATAGGGAACTGGATTTCTCACGATTGCCAATGCTACTGCCCTTCCTCCTTAGCCTCACCCTAAGGCCGGTTCTTGCCCCGACCCCCGCCCTGCCCATCGCCCAGTTCCAACTGCGCACCGCCAATGACGCCTTTCAAGATGGGGTAGCTGCTTTTGAAGCCCATAACTACGAAGCGGCGATCGCCGCTTGGAAAGCCGCACTGACGGGTTATCGTGCCCAGGGGGCCGATCAAAACGTGGCCATCACCCTCAATGCCCTGGCCGCGGCCAGCCAATCCCTGGGGCAATATCAAGTGGCGATCGCCTATGGTCAGCAAGCGGTGGAACTGGCCCAGCAGCTCAATAATTTGCTCTTAACGGCCCAGGCAGCAGGCAATTTGGGCAGTGCCTACCAGGGGGCGGGGCGCTATGGCGAGGCCGTTGCCACCTATGAGCAGGCCCTGGACCTGATTCAATCTCAAAACCCCACCATTGAGGCCCAACTCTGGGGGCTCTTGGGCAACGCCTACGAGTCTTTAGGAGATTATGATTCGGCGATCTCCGCCCAAACAACCAGCTTGACCCTGGCCCAAAGCAGCGAAGCACCATCCCTAGAGGCCACCGCCCTGATCAATCTGGGGGGCCTCTATAGCCTGCAGGGGGATATCGAAGCGGCGATCGCCCAATATCAAGCCGGTATTGATTTGGCCCATGATCTGGGTGATTTTGGGTCTGCCGCCTACGGGTTGAATAATCTCGGTGGAGCCTATCAGCAGCTAGGGGACTTTCGAGCGGCGATCGCCCAATTCGAGCAAAGCCTTACCCTGGCGGAACAGACGGGCAATCGCGCCCTGCAGGCGACAATTCTGACCAACCTTGGGGTGGCCCAAGCAGATCTGGGTGCGTTGGATGCCGCCTTAGCCACCCATGAACAGAGCATCGCCATCGCCCGCACCCTCGAAGACCCGAGGCTCCTGGCCAATGCCCTAAATAACTTGGCCCACACCCAGGCGCAACTAGAGGACCTGGACGGTGCTGAAACCGCCCTGCAGGAATCGGTGCAGCTACTGGCCACTTTGCGAGAGGGGCTAACCGATGCCGATAAGGTCGCCGTCTTTGACACCCAGATTTACACCTACAACCTGTTGATGCAGGTGCAGGTAGCCCAGGGCGACTATGAAGCCGCGTTGGAAGCCTCGGAGCAGGGGCGGGCCAGGGCCTTGGTGGATTTGGTGGCGGGGCAGGATCAGGCCCCATCGGCTCCCAGCGTCGACGAGATTCGCCAGGTAGCCCGCCAGCTCAACGCCACATTGGTGGAATATGCCGTCGTGCCGGAAGAGGACTTCACGGTGCAGGGGCGGCAGCGGGGCAAGGCGGGGCAGATTTTTATCTGGGTGGTGACCCCTTCCGGGGAGATCAGCTTTCGCCAGGTGGCTTTAGGCGAGGTAGACCTGAGTTTGACTGATCAGGTGCAGCAAAGCCGCTCTGCCCTGGGGGCCTTGGGGCGGGTGCGGGGGGTGGGTATTCAGGCCGCTGATGCCCCTGCTGTTCCCGCCGCCACTTCGCAACTGCAGCAGATTCACCAGCAGCTGATCGACCCCATTGCTGAGATGCTGCCCAGCAACCCCGACGATTTGGTGGTGCTGATTCCCCATGAGTCGCTGTTTTACCTGCCCTTTGCTGCCCTGCAAGATGCAGAGGGACGCTACCTAGTCGAGCGCCACACCCTGCTGACGGCCCCCACCATTCAACTGCTGGACCTGACCCTCGAAACTGCGCCCTCAGCCCCAGCCGCCCGCTCCCTGGTGGTGGGCAACCCCACCCTGCCCAGCGAAACGACCTTGCAACCGCTGCCCGGTGCCGAGGCTGAGGCGGCGGCGATCGCCCGCATTTTTGATGCCGAAGCTATCTTGGGGGATGCCGTCACGGAATCCCGCGTGGTCACCCAAATGGAGGATGCCAACATCATTCGCTTGGCCGCCCACGGACTGCTGGACTATGTGGACGCTCGCGATCGCGTCCCCATTGCCGGGGCGATCGCCCTGGCCCCCTCTGATACAGCCGATGGCTTCTTGACCGCGCGGGAAATTTCCCAGCTCTCACTAACGGCGCAGCTGGTGGTTTTGAGTGCCTGCGATACCGGCTTGGGTGAGGTGACGGGTGATGGGGTAGTGGGGTTATCGCGATCGCTGCTGGCAGCGGGGGCAGACAGCACGGTGGTCTCCCTTTGGGCAGTACCCGATGCCCCGACGGCGGATTTAATGGTGGCGTTTTACGAGGGGCTGCAGCGGGGGGAGAACAAGGCGGTGGCGTTGCGGCAGGCAATGTTGCAAACCATGGAAGTTTATCCCAATCCATTGGCCTGGGCAGCGTTTGTCTTAGTGGGGAATCCCATGCCGCTGCAAAATCCCTAAGTTTTTATGGCCAATGCTGCAGAGCTTGCAGCATTGGCGACGTCAAAAAGGCTACAGATAATTTTCAGCCTTGAAGCGTGCCGGAGGCTTTCTGACACCAGCTATAGCCTTGGCCACTTTGCTTAAGACACCGAGTATCTCCCTGATGCTGCTGATTATTGGTCTATTTAGAATATTCTTCTGGACGCCTAATTTCCAAAACTATTAGCGTTTTATGTTTCGATACGGATTCGTGCGCCATTAGAAACCAAGGAGTTAGAGATGGCTGCCAGTATTTTGACCAAATTGGTTCCCACTTGACCAGAGGAGTATTTGGAATTGCTCTGGATTTGCAAACACTTGAGAAAGTGTTTGCAAACCTGCTTGAGGGGCTCGGCTGAGGCAACCTCAACGACTTTGCAGGTTAGATCTGCAGGTTGAAAAGGATGACTGTCTGTTGCTTGAAATTGCCCCCGTTGCACCACTAGCGGCTCTGCTTGCAGTTCATCCATAACTAAGGTGCCGCGATCGCCCACAATGCAAAGTCGACGCTGTTTATCGGGGTTGGCCCAGCAGAGATGCACTGTCGCTTGAAAGCCGCTGGGATAGGTGAGATTGATCCAAACCACATCGGCCAGACCCTGTGGAAAAAGCGCGCGATCGCCCTTGTCTGGCTGTAGCCAAACTTGCCCCTGGGCTTGCACCGTGGCAGGCGTTTCCCCCAGCCAATCATTGAAGATGGCAATATCGTGAATAGCTAAATCCCAAAGGGCATCAACATCTTGGCGGACTGGCCCTAAGTTGGTGCGGGTGGCGTAGCCATAGCGCAATTGCCCCAGTTGTTTCTCAGCTAAGAGCGATCGCCCCTTTTCAACGACGGGATGAAACAAATAGGTGTGGTCAATCACCAATTGCCGCTTGTGGGTTTCAGCCAACTGGCAAAGGGTTTCACACTCTGCCACATCAAGGGTGAGGGGCTTCTCTGCCAAGACATGCTTGCCTTGGGTTAAGGCTGAGGAGATCAGGTCGTAATGGGTTGCGGCGGGAGTGGCAATGACAACGCCATCGATATCTGCCCGCGCCATAATTGCTTGCCAATCAGCGGTTAGCTCAACCTGATCGCCCAGCTCAAATCTTTGTTGCACCTGGGCTAGCTGGGCTGGGCGTGGATCAACGACCGCCATCACCTCAGCCTCAGGTAGGGCTAAGAAACTCCTGAGTAAGTTGACGCCCCAACGTCCAACCCCGAAAACAGCCAGTCTGAACGGTGGTTGACTCATAGGTCGTTGTCACTCTGTAAACTTTTTATCGCTTGGTAGGCCACCTGGGCGGCCTGCTGCTGCGCCAACTTAATCGATCGCCCCTGGCCCTGGCCCCAGCATTGGCCTTGAAACCAGACCTCTGCCTGAAAGCGATGGGCGTCGCCATGGACCTGGCTCACCTCAGTGGTGCGGTAATCAGGCAAGGCTTTATGACGGGCTTGGGTGAGTTCCTGCAGGGCCGCTTTATAGTTGTGCCGCGCCGGATCTTGCCGCAATTGCTCAGCCAGACGGTCCAAATGGGTATCGAGCCAAGGGCGAACCAAGCTTAGATTGCCCCGACTCATATACAGAGCTGCCAAGATCGCCTCAACTAAATCCGCCAGCCGCGAGTCACGGGCAGCTAGGTCGCCAGCCGCACTCGGTGCAATGTGTAAAAAGGGCTCCAGACCCAAATGTTCGGCTAATTCTGTGAGGGTGCGATCGCTGACCAGATGGGACCGCAACGCTGACAGTTCTCCCACGGTGGCATCGGGATACCGTTCCATCAAGAACTCCGCAGCCGCTAGACGCAGCACCGAGTCCCCCAAGAATTCTAGAAATTCATTGTTGTGGGTTTGAGAAACGGAGGAATGAACTAGAGCCCGTTCGACTAAAGACCAGTCGATATCAGTCGTCTCAATCAAGCCGAGGCGGGCAATGCAGCGACGCAGGGCCTTGGAAACCAGGGAACGTTCAGTCATCAGGGGTGAATTAAGGGGCGATCGCTAAAATCCGTTCCGCTACGGTTTCGGCTACCGGCATCACCGACAGGCGATTCCCCCGTTTTACCACTAACAATTCCTCTGGGGTAAAAGTCGCCTTCAAGGTCTCTAAGGTGATGGCGTTGGCAAAGGTTTCCTTATAGCCCACCTTCACCGTGCGCCACCGGGGATTATCTGGGGGCGATTTGGGGTCGTAATACTTGTTGGCTGAGTCGAACTGGGTGGGATCGACGATATCAGCCTCAATAATGGTCATTAACCCGACAATGCCCGGTGGTTTGGTGTTGGAGTGGTAGAAAAACGCCAAGTCCCCGACCGCCATCGACCGCAAGAAGTTACGGGCCTGATAATTCCGCACCCCATCCCAGATTTCTTCCGGGTCCCGCGCCAGATCATCAATGCTGTAGACATCGGGTTCAGACTTCATCAGCCAATATTGCATCGGTCGGTAGGGCCTCTAAAAGCGTGACGTGGGCTGGTTTTGTGGCGCTCAGCGTGGCAAGACGCTGGTTGCCTTGGTGGGTGAGGGCGATCGTCAAGGGTTCAGGGGGCAAGTATCGCAGCCGCTCTGCCCATTCAATCGCCACAATCCCCGGAGCAAATTCTATCCCGTCCCAGTAGGCTTCTAACCACAAACTATCGATAGCGCCCTCTTCCAGGCGATAAAGATCGACATGGTAAAGGGGCAGGCGACCGCAATGATATTCGTTGATCAAGGTAAAGGTAGGACTATCAATCGTATCGAGAATTCGTAGGCCAGCTCCCAGACCCTTAGTAAAGGTGGTTTTGCCACTGCCCAGATCCCCTTTTAGGAGCAGGGTCGAGCCAGCGTTAAGCTGTTGACCGAGCCAAATCCCCAGAGCCTGGGTGGCATGGGCATGGGGCAAGATGCGTTGCAAAGATAAGGGCATTAGCAAAGATGTTTACTGAGCATGCTGGTCCCGAGCATTCAGCGATCCCCAGGGTTCTAGCACGGGAAGCAAGACGGTTACGGTGGTCCCTTGCGCCAGGGTGCTCTCGATACCAATAGCGCCTCGGTGATTATTGACGATCGCCTTTGAGATCGCCAAGCCCAGGCCCGAGCCTTTCCCTTGGCCAGAGCGCGACCGAGCCGGATCAACCCGATAAAACCGATCAAACACCTGGGGAATCACCTCGGCAGGAATGCCAATGCCCGTATCTTGGATCTGCATCTGAATCGCCGGTTGGTTACGCAGTTGGCCTGCGTCAAGGTGAACCTTAACCGCGCCGCCAGCAGGGGTGTAATGGAGGCCATTAACCACCAAATTGGTCAACAGTCGAGTCAGTTGACCGGCATCCCCTTGAATCGTCAGCGGGCTTTTGAATGGAAGATCCTGGATAGCACGGGTGTGGGTCAGGGTGATCTGGGCCTCTGCGGCGATCGCCTCTTGTTCTTCAACAACCTCATTCACCAGTTGGGTCAGATCCACGGGCTCTGGGTTAAACGGTACTAGCCCACTGTCTTGACGGGCTAAGAAGAGCAGGTCATCCACTAACCGGCCCAGCCGCCGGGTGAGGCGCTCGATCACCTGAAGCTGTTGCTGCTGCTCGGTTATATCCGGCTCTGGATCGGCCAGGGCCACCTGCACATTGGTCTGAATCACCGCGATCGGGTTGCGGAGTTCGTGGGAAGCATCGGCGGTAAATTGCTTGAGCTGCTGATAAGAATCCCGCACCGGAGCCATGGCAATGCCGGATAAAAGCCAGCCGATTAGGGCCACGACCCCAACCATGGCGCTGCTGCCCAGGCTCAGATCCCAGATCAGTCGCCGACTGGGCTTGCTGACCTCAAACCAGGGATGACTCACCCGCAAATAGCCCAGCACCTGATGGTCACGCACCACCCGCTCGGTGATTTGGCGCATGACCTGGCCATCCCCTAGCAGCACCGTTTCCCCTGCGGGGTTGGGCCTGACTTTGACGTGGAAAGGAGCAGCTAGAGTTGACCAGCGCAGGGTGCCGTTGGGGCCAAACCATTCCAAATCGATATGGTCGTCCTCGACTGCCGCCGTATTATCCCGAAAGCTGGCTTCTACATTTACCTTGATGGGCGGGGCCACGACCCCCGTTGCGGTCAAAACGCGATCGCTATTTTGATCAGCAGATTCAATCACTAGAGAGCGCTCAACAATTTCAACCACATGGTTTAGGGTGTCATCGACCCGTTCCACCAGGGTTGAGCGCACATATAAGTAGACGCCACTGGCAAACACCAACAGCACCACTGCCGTAATCGTGGTGTACCAGAGGGCCAGTTGCCGTCTTGTCGCCTGAAACATGGGGGCAGCTCAAAATCGCTTAGCGGTTTGGGCGGCTGGATCAAACACGTAGCGCTGCTTAAAATCCGTCACGCCGTACAAATTGAAAGAGATGGTCGGTTCATCACCCAGCGGTTCGACTTGGTGAATGGCCCCAGGGGTAAAGGTAATGATATCCCCTGGTGAGAGCAGTAACTCCCCCGCCGGTTCAAGGCGATCGGGAAATTCATCGGTGGGCGATCTCCGCCAAAAGTGGTTCTTTTCCTGGCCTCCGAGTAGGGCAACCAGGCCCCAGGTGGCGTGGTTGTGAATGGTGGAGCGGCTACCGGGTGCCCAGGTCACCATCTGCACCGTCAAAGGAAACTGATGCTCACGATAGAGAAAGTTAACGGCCCAACCCGTTTTGGGGTTCGCCTCTTTGTATTCCATCTGTAGCCAATAGGCACTGGTCAGCAAGGTTCGCACCATGGGGGCAATGGCCAGCAAGCGCTCTCGATCATCAGAGACAGCCGCTAACAGATCTTCTAACTCTGTCAGAAACCGATAGAGGCGATAGACCCGCTCAGGTTCTTCCACATCAGTGGTGCCAAAGACTTCCACTTGCCCTGCATCTGTGACCAACCAGTTTTGGTTTTCCATCCCGACTCCGTAATGCCGATCCTAATCGACTGGTGCGCTTCAGAGGGCTCCTGAGCAAAGTATTCAGCAGCAAAATGCCTGTACAAGAATTCAATCTACTGTAGGAGGCACCCTCATTGATGTTGAAGACAGCATTTATATGGAATATCCCGGCAGAAAGTTGAGTACAACCCCTTTCCACCGGGACGCGCTATCAACGAAAGTCCAACCTGTTCAATCCATTATTGAGCCCAGGCAACTTGGTTCTCATAAAACGTCATCACAGTCAGCACACCGGGCCAAAAACCATCGGCCTTCTCAATGTTGCCGGGAATATCTTCGACCCACTGAGCTTGCACATCAGCGCTGTAGTTCAAATAGAGCTTGCCATCAACAATGCTCCAAGCCCGAGGATCAACGGAAGCCAGGTTGCCTTCACTTAGGGCCTTCGCACAGTAGCCACCGTACTGGGGCGCATAGGCTTCCGGGTTGGCTTGAAAGGCAGCCAAATTCTCAGCACTGCTAAAGCGCCAGGTGGCATTGTTCCACTCATACTCATACTCAGGCAGACCCTGAACCGCAGCACTTTCAGTAAAGTAAGCCACGGGATCCGCTCCCCGAATTGCAACGCCGCTGCTGGCTTCAACATAGACGTCAGCATGGGGGGGCTCAGTCGCGGTTACGATGTCTGCCGCTGCGCAGGGATCGGCGGCAGCACAAGGGTCGGCTGCGCAAGGATTGGCTGCGCAAGGGTCGGCAGCAGCACAAGGATTCGCCGCGCAGGGGTCTGCTGCTGCACAAGGATTCGCTGCACAAGGGTCGGCAGCAGCACAGGGATTGGCGGCACAAGGATTCGCCGCGCAAGGGTCTGCTGCTGCGCAAGGATAGGCTGCTGCACAGGGATTCTCAATCGCCGCACAGGGATTGGCTTGGGCTGGGTTAAAGCTGGTCTGCAAAGAGCCCGCACCCACGGTTAGGACAGAAGATGCAACCAGAGCAGTTAAGTATTGAAGCTTCATAGGATTCAGTAGATCAGGGGCAATTGGGATGGATGGCGTAGCTGAAACTGGAACAGCGCCAGACCTAAATCGGGAGATCCCTTGCCCACGTTTAAAGGCAGGCTATCTCCGTCGAACGCTGTTAACACTAAAGCTGGTCCGAATGAAGGCCATCTGAGTCTGCCCTGGGAAAATATGAAACGGTTCTGAGAAAACATTGAGAATTGATCATGCCCCTTCAAGGGCAATCCCATTGGGATTGTTCTCATGTTTCTTGGGTGTTGTATCGCGAGGGCTGCTTACAATGAGCTGCTCCAGCCCCTGACAGTATGATCAGGAAGAACGTAGCAAGGCTTGCCCCATAAGCTTTTCATCGTTAGCGGGTGATGGGGGAACTTATCCACAATGACAGATCGCTGTAGTCAACTTACCTGGTTTGTAATAGGCACGATGCTAATAGGGTTAGCGGCATGCGGCGTGCAGAGCCCTGCCTCGGCCCCCAGCAACCCACCGATGACCCGTGAGCGATGTGAAGCTCAACCTGGTTTTACATTTGTTCCCAGCGGTGAATTTGTATCAGGTAGTGACTCAGCAGAGCGGGACTACGGCTATCGCATTTCGGCAGCGGCGATCGCTGAGGATGCAGATGGCCAGGCGGCGGCAGAACAACGGCTGCGCGATCGCCGTTGGTTTGATCGGGAGCCCAACCGCCAATCGCAATCCTTGCAAGCATTCTGCATCGGCACCCACCTCATTACCCAAACGGACTATGCCGCCTTTGTAGCGGACATCGGACACCGTGCCCCTGGCATTTCTGCTGCAGATTATCAGGAACAGGGGTTTTTAGTTCACCCCTATGAAGGCACCGCCCCCTACCAGTGGCAGGAGAGTCAGCCCCCTGCAGATAAACTCAATCACCCAGTAGTGATGGTGTCATATCACGATGCCGTTGCCTACGGTGAATGGAAAGGGCAGCAGGATGGCGTTGCCTATCGGCTGCCGACCGCCCTGGAATGGGAAAAAGCAGCGCGGGGGCCAGAGGGTAGTTATTTCCCGTGGGGCGATACCTGGCAAGACGAGGCTACGAACTGGGCGCAACAGGGGGACTACAGCACCAGTGAGATTGGCGCTTACCCCCTCAGCCGTAGCCTCTACGGCGTAGAAGACATGGCGGGTAATGTGTTTGAGTACACCGCCACCCTGCTGGATCGACGTGGCGAAACGGTCTCCGTCATGAAAGGGTGCTCGTGGGATGACCTGCCAGGATTCTGTCGCGCCGCCTATCGCCATACCCGCCCAGTAGATTCGCGCCACCTTCTCTTTGGCTTCCGATTGGTGCTAGAGTAGCCGGCAAGCAACTTAGACGCTTAAAAGATCCCTAAGTTTCTCTCAGGAAAATTTAAGCCTGAGGGACGTTAATGGCTCTTGGATGAGGCAAATGTTCGATTCCAGAGCCCAACCCCGATAAAAATCTGAGGAGAATATCCATGAACGCTAGATACTTAAGCACCCTGGCATTGTGTTCTGCCCTGTCTCTGGGCGTAGTCGCCTGTGGCGGCGGTGCTGATCCTTGTGCGGGCACCGAAGAAGTAGATCCCTGTGCTGCAGACCCCTGTGCCGCTGATCCCTGTGCTGGCGAAAAGGCTGACCCTTGCGCCGCTGATCCTTGTGCTGCAGACCCCTGTGCTGCCGATCCTTGCGCCGCTGATCCCTGTGCTGCAGACCCCTGCGCTGGTAGCTAGTTTCTAAGGCGTGTGGACAATTCGTGACACACCCCTGTGTATTGGGTGACGCAGAGAATACTTTGCGCGTTTAATGAAAGGGTTGTGATTGATTTAAGTAAAAGCATCTGGTTTTGATTGTAAACAGT
>JBHJIP010000192.1:0-22407 GCA_050043365.1 Leptolyngbyaceae cyanobacterium | reverse complement strand
ACCTGGCGGTTGATCACTGCATAGGCAGGGTTGTTGACATCCACATAAGCCGTGCTCGTTTGCCAGACCCGATAGTTGCAAACGGCCACGCTGCGATCGCGGTGGCTGTAGGTATAGCGCTTGGAGGTATAGGGCTGATTGCCATAGGTATAGTCGTAGGCAAACTCATAGCGGGCACGACCAGGGCGATCGGATGAGCTGGAAATGTATTCTCGGCTAGAGGCGGTGACCGTCGCAGAGACCGGTTCAAACACAATCAGCTGGGCGGGCAGAATCGTCGCCAGACTGAAGCCAAGCACCATTAAACTGATCAGAACTTTATAGCGTTGCATCCTTCCCTATGACCCCTAGCAGTGCGGCTGCCCTCTTTGCCACCATAGTTACGTTGGCGCTCTTGCCCAGTATGAGCGTTATGACCGTGCTGGCGAGATCGGCATCCTTGGGGTTTCGCCATGGGGCGGTCACCAGCCTAGGCATTGTGGCCGGGGATTTGGTGTACATCCTTTTGGCGATTTACGGTTTGTCCGTTTTGACCACAACCCTAGGCGGCTTGGTGGTGGTAATCAAATATCTGGGTGCAGCCTATTTGATTGGGCTGGGGATTACCCTATGGCGGGCCAAGTCTAAAGGGATAGAAATTCAAACAGCCTCAGAAACGGCGTTGCTCTCCAGCTTTCTGGCCGGGTTTCTATTGACCTTGGGGGATCAAAAGGCGGTCTTGTTTTATCTGAGTTTCTTCCCCGCCTTTATCGACCTATCGACCCTGACGTTGATGGATGCAGGATTGGTGGTGGCGATCTCCCTCACCGCTGTCGGCGGAGTCAAACTCGGCTATGCCTTCTTTGCCGATCAGGTCCGGGCTCGGTTGCCCAGGGGCAAAGCCAACCGCTGGGTGAGTCGGCTGGCGGGCAGCATCATGGTCGCCGTGGGTATTGTTGTGATCTTCCGGGTCTAAGGAGAACTGCGGAACCCCTTCGATTCCGACGGTTCTAGCGATTGCTGAGGTTCAAGGCAGTCGAGCTGACAAAAACCTCATTCCATCAGCCAGCCGAATAGGGTCTCCACCGTGAGCCTGAAATTGTTGGCAAATTCCGGCACAGGCAACAATACATCGGGCTGATCGTAAACAGCAGTGGGCTGATCCGGTCGATAAACAAACACGGACTGTTCTTCTGGATCAATTAACCACCCCATCTGACTGCCTTGGGTCAAACAATGGAGGATGTTTTTCGTGACTTTAGTTTGGCTCTGATCGGGCGACAGAATCTCGATCGTCCAATCGGGTGCAATTGAAAAAACATTCGCAATCCCACCATTTTCCTTGCGCGGGATCCGATGCCATATAAACACGGCAATATCTGGCACCGTTGAACGGCCCCCGCAGGTGCAGCGGAGTTCGCTAAAGGCTCGGGCGACCCGTTGACTTTTTACAGCCAAATTGATGGCTGAGGCTAATTCAGTCTGAATCGCACTGTGTTCCCCTTGGGGCATAGGCTTTTGAACAATTTGGCCATCAATGTACTCACTCGCAGGTTCCGTTTCTGGCAACTGTAGAAACGCTTTGAGCGTGAGGGGTTTGGCAGGGGTTTGGACCATCTCGGGCTCCCTTTGGAACAGGGTGGCATCACTGATGTACTTGCCATCTTACAAATCTATCCAAACCTTGTCCTGGAATGGGCTAATCACCGCAACTGCTGGGGAACCGTCATGGATGCATTAATGTAGATCCTTGGTGTTTTCTGATCCCCGCTGTGAACCAGCGGTGTCTGCCATGACCCTTTCCGCCCCCAATGACTCCTCGACCGCCGCTAACTCAACCCAATCGCACCAGCGCGAAATTTGGCTCTCAGTACTCTGGGTGGCGGTGGTCAGCGGCATTGCCTTTTTTTGGGGATTGGCCAGCACCGGCCTCGTCGATGAGACAGAGCCCTTGTTTGCCGAAGCCGCGCGGCAAATGTACGAAACCGGGGATTGGATCACCCCTTACTTCAACGATGTCACCCGATTTGATAAGCCCCCATTGGTGTATTGGCTGATGGCGATGGGCTTTCATGTGTTTGGGGTCAGTGAATGGACGGTGCGACTGCCGGCTGCTCTCTCAGCGGCTGGGCTGGTGGGCCGCGGATTTTGGACCCTGCGCCGATTTGGGTTTGCCCGCCCCGAACTGGCCACCGCCCACGCGACGGTATCCACACCGGATGCCCCAGGATCGCTATCTCGCCTCAGCCAGCGCAGCTTGATTGCTACGGCAGTAATCGGCTCGGCCCTGATTGCCCTCAATCCCGAAACCATTGTCTGGGGACGCATTGGCGTCTCGGATATGTTGTTGACCAGTTGCATCGGCAGCGCCCTATTTGCCTTTTTCCTGGGTTATAGTCAGCCCGAATTTCCCCAGCGGCAGCGCAATTGGTATTTGGCCGCCTACGCCCTGATGGCCCTGGCTGTGTTGACCAAAGGGCCGGTGGGGGTGGGGCTACCGGGGCTAACCATCGCGGGCTTTTGGATCTACCTAAACGGTCCCATCAAAGGCATCCGCGCCGCCCTAGCGGAAATGCATGTGGTCAAGGGCAGCATTTTGTTTTTGGTGATGACGGTACCTTGGTTCGTGCTGGTGACGATCGCCAATGGCCAAGCCTACATTGACTCGTTTTTTGGCTACCACAACATTGAACGCTTCACCGATGTGGTGAATGGCCATTCGGCCCCCTGGTACTTTTACTTTTTGGTGGTGACGGTGGGCTTCTTGCCCTGGTCGCCGGTTATTCCTTGGGCGATCGCCCGCCTCAAGCCCCTGGGGTTCAAATACTGGCGATCGCAGTCCCGCCAAGGGCAGTTGGGATTGTTTGCCCTGATCTGGTTTTTGGTTGTCTTTGCCTTTTTTACCGTGGCGGTGACTAAGCTGCCCAGCTACGTACTGCCGTTAATGCCTGCGGCGGCGGTGTTGGTGGGTCTGGCTTGGAGCGATCGCCTCTGTCCGCAACCGGGGCAAACGCGATCGAGCCTTGGGTTTGGGCTAAGCCTCGGGCTAAGCCTCTTGTTTTTGGGAATCTTGGCCTTTGCCACTTTCTATAGCCCCAACTGGATGGGAGATGACCCCTCCATGCCGGATCTGCCAGAGCAGGTGCGGGCCTCGGGGATCATGGTTTGGGCCGCGATTATTTGGACATTGGCCTTGGTGGTAAGCATCGGCCTAATTGTGACGAAGCGAGGGCGCTGGCTCTGGAGCGTCAAGCTGATCGCCTTTGTTGCCTTTGTCTTGATGTCGCTGCTCCCGGCCTACCAACTGGCTGACCAAATTCGGCAGCAGCCCCTCCGCTCTATTGCTGCAACAACCCTGGAAGTGCAGCAGCCGGATGAACCCATCTACATGGTGGGCTTTATGAAACCCACCCTAGTGTTTTACACCCAGAAATTAGTCACCTATATTTATGAGCCGGACGAGATGACCCAAGCCCTGGCAGAGGAGCCCGCTGGCACGGTTTTATTGGTGGGGACTCCAGCGGAAATTGACCAGTTGGGCTGGCCCGAAACCCAGCAGGAATCACTGCTGGTCGAAGGCACTTATGAACTCGTCCGGTTGGTGTTGCTCCGATCTGGGGGTTAAAGGCAAAATTCAGAGGCCACCAGCATGGAGCCAATGCCCAGGTCGGTGAAAATTTCCAGCAGTAGGGCATGGGGAACCCGCCCGTCCAAGATGTGGGCCGCCCCCACCCCTTGGGCCAGCGATCGCACACAGCATTTCACCTTAGGAATCATGCCGCCCCCAACCACCCCTTGATCAATCAACCGGCGGGCGGTTGAGATATCGAGGCGATCGATGAGGGTACTCGGGTCTTGAGGATCTTTGAGAATGCCAGGGGTATCGGTCAGCAAAATCAGCTTCTCAGCATTCAGAGACGCCGCCAGTTCTCCCGCCACGGTATCGGCGTTGATGTTGTAAGCTTGCCCGGTGTCGTCTGCCGCCACACTTGAAATGACCGGGATATAGTCTGATGCCACTAGAGCCTTAACAATATTGGGTTTGACATGGGTAACGTCACCGACAAAGCCAACGCCGTCATTGTCGTGGGGACGGGCCGTAATCAAGCTACCGTCTTTGCCACAGAGCCCTACTGCCGCACCGCCCGCCTGATTCAGCAGGGCCACCAGCTCTTTGTTGACCCGTCCCACCAGCACCATTTCCACCACATCCTTGGTGGCGGCATTGGTAACCCGCAAGCCATTTTTAAACTGGGGCTCAATACCCAACTTGTCGAGCCAGTTATTAATTTCTGGACCACCCCCATGGACAACGACGGGTTTGATACCAACCGAAGCCATAAAGGCAATATCCCGCACCACCTTTGACTTAAGCTGGTCATCTTTCATGGCCGCGCCGCCATATTTCACGACCACGGTTCGGCCCCGAAACTTTTGGATGTAGGGTAGGGCCTCACTCAGAATCTGGACGCGGGTAGCGTCGCTTTCGCGGACGCCATTGTCGGGAATCACATCGGTCATGGCAGGAGTCAGTGGCGATTCCCGTAGTTTATAGCCAAATTCTGCTGCCCGAAGCCAGGATTATTCGCCGACATGCGCAGATTGCAAACGATTGTTCAGCATCGTCATGAGTCGCTGAGCGATCGCCTCGACCGATTCCCCTGGGTTAACAGTCAGATGAATATCGGCTTCTTGGTACAGGCGACGGCGGTCGTCTAGTAGTTTTGCCAAATGTTCAGACCAATCAGGTCGCTGTAAAAGAGGACGGCTCTCATCCCCTTTGAGTCGTTGCTCCAGCTCGACCAAAGGGACATCCAACCAAATCACCACGCCGTGACAGAGCTGCCCCCAATTTTGACGCCGGAGCACAATCCCTCCCCCTGTGCCCACCACTAGACGCGTATAGGGCGAGAGCTGGGTCAAAACCTGGGTTTCCAGATCACGAAAGGCTTCCTCACCGGACTGATCGAAAATCTCAGGAATGGTTTGCCCTGCGGCCTGCTCAATCAGGGCATCGGTATCAAAAAAGCGATAGGACAACTGCTGGGCTAGGTGCTGACCCAGGGTTGATTTTCCGGCCCCCATCATCCCAACCAGGTAGAGGTTGGTTCCTTTGAGGCGATCGGCGTTGAGGGGATGGGCAGTCATTGTCATTGGGCTGGGGCAGCTTCCTTGGGGATCGTCATCATACTCAATCGAGATCACCGGAGGGCAGGCACAAGAACAGCCCCTTCGGATATCGTCATTTATTGGCAACAGCCTCTAAGGGCTACCATCGCCCTGCAGATCTGGATCTTCCTCTAGCGGGCGTGAGGGCGGAATGATCACTCGATAGTCGGCATCGTAGACGCCATCGGGTCCCACCTCCGGGGCATCCAGACCGGCATCCTGATCATCTATTGCCGCGTCGTCTGCATCTATAGGGTCTGATGAGGTCGCCTCCGTTGACGAGGGCTGACGCCGTAAATCATCGGCGCTGCGATACCGGTAGGAGTAACTGGTGCCGGATTTAGAGACTGATTCTGGCGATCGCCGCACTTCATAGATAGGTCGAGACTCTGGGGCGTTGTCCCGCCGCGCCACCTCTGGATCTTCCCAATCCTCCCAGCCCTCAGCAATCTCATCTAGGGCATCATCCACGGGACTGGCCCCAGCGGGTCGATAGGGAATATTGGCAGCTCGATCGTCCCAGCCAGTGGCAATATCTTCAAAAGTCTCTTCGGCTTGGGCTTGGGCCTGCTGCTCCCGCTTAGGGATATGACGGGCGGGTTCCTGGGGGGCTTGGTTCCAGTCTTGCCACTGACTGGCGGGGGACCGCTGCCCCCAGTCCTCCCAATCTTCATAGGGCTGACCCCGAGGGCGATCTGCGTAATCCTCTACATAATCTGTTGATCGCGGTGCATTAGACCGCGGTGCATTAAAGGCACTTGGCCGGGAAGCCGATCGTGGCCTGGGCTCAGGACCTCGACGCGGTGGGGGGCGATCTGCTGGATTTGACCGCACCTGCCAGCGGCGGCGATTGCCTGGGGCAGTCTTGATCCTAGGGGTGCCGCTGACCCCGATTAATAGGCCCGTGGTTAGGGCTCCGAGGGCGATCGCCCCAATTAACCACACCGCCAACGGCAACATCGGGGTCCTGAACCCCAAAATCACTAAGGGGAGACTGGGAGCCGTGTTTTGGATCGCAAATACGATCAACACCAAGGCCAATAAACCTGCACCGACCCACCCAGCGACGCGCATCACTCCCGAACTCCAGGCATCACATCAATCATGATATCGGCCCTGCCTTGGGCGCAAGCCTTGCGCCCCTACCTAAACTCAAAATTCAAAACTCAAAATTTCTCCTCTGGAGACGCTTCGCGAACAAAACTCTCTCCTCTTCTTGCATTGGATGCAGAGACCACACCCCTACCAATCCCTATTCCCTATTCCCATCTCCCCATTACTCCATCACCCCATCACCCTCCCCACGGCCCTGCCAGCGCGTTAACGGCACACAGTCCAGATCAAAGGCATCCAAGGCCCGCGCCACGACAAAGTCCACTAGATCTAAAACCGTTTGAGGGTTGTGGTACCAGGCTGGAATCGCTGGCACGATATGGGCACCGGCTTCGGCGAGGGTGGTGAGATTTCGGAGGTGAATGACGCTAAGAGGCGTTTCCCGAGGGACAATCACCAAGGGCTTGCGTTCCTTAAGCTGTACATCCGCTGCCCGTTCTAGCAAATCAGAACTTAGCCCAGCGGCTAATTTGCCCACCGTCCCCATACTGCACGGGATAATCAACATCCCCTGGGTCCGAAAGGAACCACTGGCAATGTTAGCCCCCACATCGCTCCAGGGGTGACAACGAATATGACCAGCCCGTAGAACCCCCGCCTGTTCGCGCCAAAACTGGGCTTGGGCTGCGGGCTCTCCGGGCATTTGGATGTTTTGCTCGGCTTTCCAGACTTGGTATGTTGCTTTGGACGCGACCAGTTCGACCGGAATCTCAGCTTCTAGTAGAAACTTAATCGTCCGCACCGCATAAATTAGACCCGATGCGCCGCTAATGCCAAGGGTCAGTGGCCGAGCGGGTGGGGCACCCATGCTACTCAGACTCGGCACCCGCTACGTCATCGCCATCATCGTCGTCAAAGTCATCCTCTGCATCGTCGACCGTATCGAGATCTTCATTGTCGATATCGTTGTCGAGTTCGGCATCGGCATCAATGTCGGCTGCATCTTGCTCCGCTGCAATCACGCCATTCTCATCGCTAGCATCATCGTCGTCGTCTCCGGCTTCGCTACCGCCGCCCACGGCCACAAGGTCAATTTGTTGACGGTAGTAGTCCACATTTTTGACTTGGACTTCTACGCGATCGCCCAATCGAAATTGACGACGATTTTTGCGCCCGACCAGTCGCTGTTGGCGGGAGCGATATTCATACCAGTCATCTTTGAGGGAACTGACATGGACCAGCCCTTCGACCAAGAGTTCTTCAATCTCCACAAAGAAGCCGTAGGACTGTACCCCTGTGATCAACCCATGGAAGACCGCGCCCAAGTGGTCTCGCATGAACGCAGCCTTTTTCAGCCCTTCGAGATCAGATTCAGCTTCCTGGGCGAGGCGCTCTTGGTCGGTTAGGGAGCCAACAATGCGGTCGATGTAGTCTTCAAACTCATGGTGTAGCTCGGGGGGCAGCACGTTCCAGTTGATGTTGCCGTGGCTACTGCTATGGCGCAGGTTGACGCTATCTTTCGAGCGGGTTGAGCGGCGATCTCGGCCCTCATCAAAGATGCCATGGAGCACCCGATGCACCATTAAATCTGAGTAGCGCCGGGTCGGGGAGGCAAAGTGGGTATATCCCTCGGTTAACGCTAAACCAAAGTGGACATCGGGCTTAGCGCTGTAAAACGGTGGTTTGAAGGTGGACAGCAGCAAATAGGTCAGGATTTTCTCTGACTGAGATTCTGCAAACTGTTGGGTAAAGCGCTGATAGTCAGCAGACTCAATAGTTTCTGCATCCTCCATATGGAGCTGGATACTCATGTTCTCGGCGAGCTTCACCAGTTCCTGAACATCAGAAACATTGGGGGGACGATGCAGCCGATAAATGCCAGGGACTCCCAACGCCTTGAGATGAGAAGCCACGACCTGATTCGCCAACAGCATGAACTCGGTAACAATCATCCGGGCCGGTAGCAGCGTCGAAACGACCATTACCCCCAGGAGCCCTTCATCGTCGTACTGAAACTTGGGGGATGAATAGGAGGCAAGGGCTTCTTCAGCATCGGCGGGAAACTCATGCTCGGGCAGGTTGAGCTCAAAGGACCCCCGCTTCAGCCGCTGCTGATGGACCTGTTGGCTGAGGGCAAAGAGGTTTTCAAGCAGCTCATAAACCGAGTTAAAGGCCTTTAACTCGGTTTTCTTGACCCCTAGTTTTTTTAGCTCTTCGGCATTATCGCGGGCTAAGACCCCCTGGGCCTGCTGATAGTTGAGCGCTACATCCACCTGGATGAGGGTGGGCTGTAGCTCAAAGGCCAGCATTTCTCCTTCTGGTGACAGGGTGGCCATAACTGAAACCGCTAAGCGGTCCTTCCCCGGCACAAAGGAGCAGAGAGAGCCCGACAGCGGTGGCGGCAGCATCGGGATCACTTCATCGCCCAGGTATACCGAGGTTCCCCGCTTCAGAGCTTCGCGATCGATGGCGCTATAGAGGGGCACGTAATGAGCCACGTCAGAAATGTGAACCCCTAGTTGCCAGTTGCCGTCATCATCTTTATCTAGGGTAAGGGCGTCATCAATGACGGTGGCATTGGGGCCGTCAATGGTCAGCGCGAGGCGATCGCGCAAATCAACGCGCCCCTTCATATCAGCCTTTTTAACTCGAGTTGGCAGGGCCTTTGCCGCCGCCAAAATCTCCTCTGAGAAACTCCGAGGCAAATCATGTTTGCAATAAACAATGTCGCGATCGGAAGAGGCTTCTGCATTGCTTCCTAAAACTTGGGCAACGCGGCCCTTGGGGGGCTCTTGCCCTAAGGGATAGCGTTCTACCTCAACATGGGCCAGTTGGTCTACGGCGGTCTTGAGGGCTTCATCCTCCCCTTGTAAAGCCAACTCAAATAGCAACCGATCATCGAGAGGTACGGCTTGATAGCCGCCTGACTCCGCTTTGACCCGAGCTAAGACGGAAGCGTTGGCCCGCTCTAAAATCAGCGTCACCTCGCCTTCAGGACTACGGCGACGGCTCCCTTCTTTGGTGACTTTGACTAAAACGCGATCGCCATTCCAGGCAGAGTTGAGTTGACTCTCGCGCACGTAAACATCATCGGCAGCCTCGTCATCTTGAATCGCAAAACAAAAGCCTTTGCTAGAGCACCGCAATTTGCCTTCAATCACCCCGTCTTGAGGGAGACGGCGATATTTACCGCGCTCTTTTTCCAAAAGACCCATGCGCTCTAGGGCATCCACTGCAATCTGCAGATCCTTGGTGCTCGCGTCGTCACCACAATGCAGCTTCTTTTGGAGTGTTTTTAGGGTTAAAGTCTTGTCGTCTTTAAAATTTGCAAGTAGTTCAGAGATCGAAAAGTTCATGTAGCGATTGATCCTTATCCGGTGCAAATGGTGATGGCATCCTCGGGAAACGGACTGTTTAGATGAATGCCCATGGGCCTAAAAACCTCAGTGCAGCAACCCCTTTGGTTACTCAGAAAACTGTTGCTGCAACGCCTGCTGTCTCACTGCAGGGCTACATCAGCAGCTACTCCGTCAAAACCTTGGTTCGGGATGAACCAATCGAACACGCATCTAAAGAAGCCCCTATCTAGAATGCTGCTATCTACAGGAGGGTAGAGGCAAAATCACAGCACTTTTGACTAGGCTAGGTCCAGAGCCGTAGCTTGCGAGGAAGCCTTGAATCCCAGGGGAAACCAGACGACCTCAACCGTCCGAGACCGCTACAAATATATCCTATTATCGGAATTTGCAAGTATTTATCATCGTTTTCCAGTCACAACATAGGCAACCCGACGGCCAATATTCGTGGCGTGATCAGCAACGCGCTCTAAGTAGCGAATCACCAATACCAACAGCACCGTTTCTTCTAGGGAACCTGGGGGCTGCTCCGGGTGAATCAAACTTTCATAGAGGCGATCATAATCGTCATCAACCGCGTCATCCTTTGCCTTAATATCCAAACCCACATCAGCGTTTAGGTCGGAGAGGGCCATCAAGCTCAGGGCCACCATTGAACGGCAGCGGTCCAACATGACCTGAATCTCATCACTGCAGTCGTGGACGGGGTAAGGAAACAATTTGATCGCAACCTCACCGATGTCTTTGGCATAGTCACCGATGCGCTCAAGATCTCGAATCAGCTGCATAAAGGCGCTGATGTGGCGTAACTCTTGGGCTGCACTGGGTGGGGACATCAGTAACTCTGTGCAATTGACCTCGATTTGCCGATAAAGCTTGTCTACTTTCTTGTCGTGAACCTGCAGTTGCTGAGCGGCCTCCAGATCGCGATCGCAGAGCGCACTCCGGGCCAGAAGACAGGAACTTTCAACTAACGCCCCCATTCGCAAGACATCCCGCTGTACCCGGCGAATTTGGGACATAAAAGAGGATGCATTGGGAGCTAGAGACGCATTGGAATCAGTCACTGCATGTACACCAAAACAAAATTAGGGACTTCCTAAAGGTGGATAATTCACCTCCGGAATAGGCTGCAGAATCACGAGAATTGTCCTGAGGATCCAAACAGTATAGGTACAGGTGAAAAAAGCCTGGGCCGCGTCATCAGGTACGGATGAAAGTCTTGCTGGGTAAGTATTACCGCGCCCGCCCCCATAATATTGCTAGGCGTTACAACTGTTGCCCCACAAGGATTCTAGTTTTAATTGATGACATCTCCTAGACATTATCGCGCTCTGGCCCCTAGGCATAGGTAGCGCACGTCACGGTTAAATCACAATTGATGCCTCTGGAACAGATCACGCTAGGCGTTCTTTCAAAATAAACATTCCTCATTCATATCAATGCGCGCCAACATTAAGTTACGCTCTGTAACAGTTGCAGGGCTAACCTCAGCAGAACGTAAGGCAATAGTGAAAAATTAACTAAACCTCATTAATGGCTTTCCATTAGTGTTTGTCAATTCAAAGGATTGATAACTTATGTCTGATACTCAAGTGTTTGTGGCTTTGCTAGTAGCCCTTTTGCCCGGAATTATGGCCTTTAGATTATCCACCGAGCTTTATAAGTGATTTGATTCAAATCCGATCTGTTCTGAGAACCGTCCTTCCCTGTAGGGTTTAGGGCGGTTTTTTATGGTCACCAACTCTGCTTTAAAGCCATTAACTACTCTTTTTTCTGGATTCTTGTGATTTTTTCCCGCAAATGGGGCTATTCTATGGCAGGTTTGTTAGTCGCTCAGCGTCACAATCCGGAATTGTAGAGGTGCTCATGAGCCTGCCCCAGCCCGTGCTATTAGAAGAAGCTATATCAGCACCAAGCCGCCAGCCACGGCCCGTGACGCGGCATCGAAAAAACCCTCGGCTGGCTGCACACCATGCCCTTGGTTGGGAAATGGCATTCCGCCTAGGGATTAATCTAGGGCTGAGTTTAGTTGCCTTAGGTGCACTTGTGCGATTGGTGCCCTACTACCAAACCCAACGCCGAGCCCTAGTTGAAATTGAGTCAGCGGTCACACTAGCCACTGTCAATGCCGAGATGCTGCAAACGGAGTTTGGTCTATATTTTGACCCAGTTGAAGCGAGCCGCTTATTGCAGGCTCAGTCTGGCGTGGAATCTGGACAAGCGATTTCGGTGGTGCTGGTCAGTCCTCAGGGTGTGCCACCTAGTGCCGAGCCTTAAAGAAACCGCGCCAGCCAATCACGTGGCGCAGTCGGCGTAACGGCTTGGGGCTTTACCCATGATCTAGCACTTTTAACGCCTCAATGATCTTGCCATTAGCGGCTGGGAAAGGATATTGCTCTAGCTCAGCTATGGTAACCCAGCGAATCTCGTCGCAGGCTAAGGGCTGAGGCTCGCCGTTGAGATGACGGCAATGATACACGTGCAGGGTGACTTTGAAGTGGGTATAGGCGTGGTCAAGGGTGATCAAGCGATCGCCCACTTCCACCTCAATCGCCAACTCTTCCTGCAGTTCCCGCTGAATGCAGGCTTCAACCGTCTCCCCCGGCTCTACTTTGCCTCCAGGAAATTCCCACAGCCCTCCCAATAGGCCCTGCTGTGGACGCCGATCAATCAGCACCTGTTTTTGGTCATCCCAGACCACCGCCACACCAATCTGCTTGTGGGGGATGGGAGCCTTCGTCTCAGTCACGGGAATTTCTGACTGCATGTTCTGCCGATATGCCTTGCAATGAGCCTGCCAGGGACAAATCGTACAGCTTGGTTGCCTTTTGGTGCAAAGGGTTGCCCCCAAATCCATCAGGGCCTGGTTAAAGTCGCGGGGATGCTGGTGAGGCAAAAGCTGGGTCGAGAGTGCCCAAAGGCGATCTTGGGCTTTCTGCGGAGGCACATCCAAGGCGATCAGCCGAGCCAATACCCGCTTCACATTGCCATCCAAAATCGGCAAGGGCAGGTTGAAAGCCGCACTCAAAATTCCCCCAGCAGTAGTTCGGCCAATACCCGGCAAAGCCATAACCGCCTCTAAATCAGTTGGCAGTATTCCTCCGTAGTTCTGCACCACCACTTGAGCAGCGCGATGTAAATTGCGCGCCCTAGCGTAGTAACCCAACCCTTCCCAGGCTTTGAGCACCTGCTGCTGCGGGGCTTGGGCTAAAGCCTGCACGGTCGAAAACGTCGTAAGCAAACGCTGATAGTAAGGCAGAAACGTTTTGACCTGGGATTGCTGAAGCATGATCTCAGATACCCAAACCGCGTAAGGGTCCTGGGGCTGACGCCAAGGTAAAGTGCGACCATGGTGCTCATACCAGCTCAGCAGTTGAGTTTGCAGAGCGACAAAATCAACATCAGCCCCATCTATGACCTGAGATGGGGCTGGATGAAGCGTTGTATTCGGGGCAGAAGACACGGGCAAAGAAGCCACTGAGGAACGTTTTTACCCTAACCCAAGTTGTCAGGTCTATGTCCCATGACAGCCACAGTTCAAGCTGTAGACCAACGTTTAGAAATCAGGGGTCGATTCGTCAGGGGCTGCCGCAACTGTTCCCTGATCAGCACTGCCAATCAATGATTCAAAAGACATGCGCTGCTCGGCACTGCGCAAAAAATAGCCGCTCATCATCGCTGAAGCCAGTAAACGCCCTAGGCTTTCGCGATTGGTGGTAATGGTGATGTCAAAATTCTGAGCGGGCAGTCCCCCTAGCAAGCCGATAATGTTGTGCTCCATCGCCTGCATAACATCCTTGGATGTTGGCTGGGAGAGTTGGGCAATGGTGTCTGGGCTCATGGATTGCACGTATTGAAGCAGAGAATTATCCAAAGCAGCAGACTCGCTCAAGAAATCAGGGGTGTGGCTGGATGAATTATTCACGACGAATAGATACCTCATTCGGTTAGCAAGAGATCGGTCAAAACCCACGCTCAATCAGCGATAGAGGCTTTCATTTACTTGCTTGCATCCACTGTAACAAGGTGCTTTCTGGCCTGGGGGTAGGTGGAACCGAACCCCCAGGGGCGGATTTGCCGGGCTCTGCGGCGGAGTGGTTTACCAGGTGGGGTCAACGTAGAGGTTGATCGTGAGTTCGGTTTGCCCAGGGGGAACCGCGCTGATGCAAGCGCAAATGGGGTCGTCCCACCCTTCAATCTCGACCTCGCAGGCATGACAAGAGCCCATCAGGCAACCCGTGGGAATGGTCACGCCAGCTCTTTCAGCCACTTTCAACAAAGGCTCTCCTACCGATGCAGTCACCGTGACATCATTAGGAACGAATTTTACTGAGACAGTCATGTTAAGTCTGTGGTTGGTACGGAGCAGAGCATCAAGGCAAGTCTTCCACTTTGTGTGCCATGACCTCTTGACTTATGGCAGACAGCATTTGAGAAGATGAATAACACGCTGTTTCCTTCAACTACAAAATAGCGACAAGAAGGCGTAGTTGGGGCAGTCAACTCAATCTGTGGGGAAAATTGCAGCACAAGAGCTTGGCGTTGATTAAAACCTGCTTGCTTTGAAAAGGTCGTTGTTTACTGTGGGCTAGTGCAACAAGTGCCAAAGCTTCTGTGAATTCCTTAGGGTATTCCATCTAAAAAAGCATCCCGGCCTTTATGATGCCGAACGGGTGTTTGGACAAGTAATTAGCTGGAACACTCTTAGGTGAGTTAATGAAACGTCCTGTCGTTGGAACATTGCTTAACATGCTGCAACCCTGGCCCAGACAGTCGATAGGATAATAATTCTGGCCTTTGACGGTGGCTATCCATGCGGCCATGGCTCCGTTGACATTAAGCTTTGCCGCATCCCGCGATTTTTGACGAGGAGACTATTTTGGTGACCACGGCATCTTTAAATACCAGTAAATCAGACGCTATTTTTTCCGAAGCTCAAACCCTGATGCCCGGTGGGGTCAGCTCTCCGGTGCGAGCGTTTAAGTCGGTTGGAGGGCAGCCCATCGTCTTTGATCGGGTCAAGGGTGCCCATATCTGGGATGTAGACGGTAACCAATACGTTGACTACGTAGGCACTTGGGGACCCGCGATTTGCGGCCATGCCCACCCTGACGTGCTGTCAGCCCTAGCCGCCGCCCTAGAAAACGGCACCAGTTTTGGCGCACCCTGTCAGCTCGAAAATGTGCTGGCAGAAATGGTGATTAATGCCGTCCCCAGCATCGAAATGGTGCGTTTCGTCAATTCTGGCACTGAGGCTTGTATGTCGGTGCTGCGCTTGATGCGCGCCTTTACGGGTCGGGATAAGGTGATCAAGTTTCAGGGCTGTTACCACGGCCATGCCGATATGTTTTTGGTGCAGGCGGGCTCTGGGGTAGCCACTTTAGGATTGCCCGATTCCCCTGGGGTTCCTAAGGCCACCACGGGTAGCACTTTAACGGCTCCCTATAACGATCTCGAAGCGGTTAAGGCTTTGTTTGCCAGTAACCCGGACCAAATTTCGGGGGTAATTTTGGAGCCCGTGGTTGGTAATTCTGGGTTTATTCTGCCGGATGCTGGTTTCCTAGAAGGATTACGGGAGATCACTCAAGAAAACGGTGCGCTGCTCGTCTTTGACGAGGTGATGACCGGTTTCCGCATTGCCTATGGTGGAGCTCAAGAGAAGTTTGGGGTGACGCCTGACCTCACCACCCTGGGCAAAATCATTGGCGGCGGTTTGCCCGTGGGAGCCTATGGGGGACGCAGTGACATTTTGTCGATGATTGCTCCAGCGGGACCGGTTTATCAGGCCGGGACGCTATCCGGGAACCCATTGGCAATGACGGCTGGAATCAAAACCCTGGAAATTTTGCAGCAGCCTGGGGTATATGACCAGCTTGAGACGATGACGCACAAGTTAAGTTCGGGTCTTTTGCGGGCTGCGAAGGATGCGGGTCACACGGTCTGTGGCGGTAACCTTAGCGCCATGTTTGGCATGTTCTTCACAGCAGGGCCGGTGCATAACTATGACGATGCGAAGGCCTCTGACCTAGAGAAATTTAGCCGCTTCCATCGAGGCATGTTGGAGGAAGGGATCTATCTTGCGCCCTCGCAATTTGAGGCTGGTTTTACTTCGCTAGCCCACACTGATGCCGATATTGATAAGACCCTTGCCGCTGCAAAGGCTGTGTTCAGCCGTCTGTAAGTCGCAACGGGCTCGATCGTTTTAGCCTCTGAGTCTACGGTTAAGCAGGTTGGCAGAAGTATCTGTGAGATAGCATTCTCGAGCAAACCCCCTGTAGTCCCCCTTGGCAAGGGGGACAGCGAAGCTGGGGGTCTGCGCGGTGATGTCTAACTTGATTATGTCTTCCTACTGGGTAGACTTTCCCAATTAGCCCGCAATTCATTTGCGGGCGGGCAGCGAGGTTGGCCAGCTCCATTAAATTGACTAGCTTTGCAGCATATCCAGAGTCTCTAGAACCTCTTGGCTATGAATGGCGGGGCGGACCCCTAAAAAGCTGGCGCGCAAGATGCCGTCAGGGTCGATTACATAGGTGTGGCGTAGGGCTCTGCCACTCAGCCAAGAGCCATAGGCACGAACTACCTCGCCTTTAGGGTCGGATAGCAGTGGGAAGGCTAGCCCTTCTGACTCACAGAAGCTTTCGTGGGAGGCGACGTCATCGGTGCTCACGCCCAAAATTTGGGTGTTGCGAGCGATGTACTGCTCGTAATCTTGCTTGAAGCGTTTGGCCTCTAGGGTGCAACCGGAGGTGAAATCTTGGGGGTAGAAGTAGAGCACCACCCACTGGCCTTGATAGTCTGCCAGTGAAACCGTACCGTTTCCGGCGTTGGTGGGTAGGGTGAAAGTAGGTGCAGGCTGGTTGATGTCAGGTTGAGGGCCACCGAGAGCGATCGCAGGGTTGGCCCAGCTCCACAATCCGATCGCTAAGAGCAATGCGAATCCCCGTCGCAAAATCGTTTGTCCCCAGGCGTTCTTCACAGGTCTCCCCCTCAAAAGCATTTAACAAAAGTTTATACTCTTAAGGAACCATTGGTTGAATCACTGTCCTTCGCGAAGAAGGGTCGTCCCATGAGATCAAAATTTTTGCTTAAGTCTACTGGGACTGATGGGTCTTTCTGGTCTGATATCCGGCCTGCCGGAGCTTGGGTTCAAAGGGATAAGCCTCGGCGGTTTGTTGCCATTGGCTAGAGGTCATGACCGTCAGCCATCTTCCCGTAATCGGGTCACGGTAGGTCCAGAAGGGGTTGTCTCGGGGAGATTTGTAATCTGATGACTGCGCCATAGAGCGTGTCCTAGAGTTGACAGGGGGGCATTTATCGCCCAGGTAGTAGGCAGGATGGCTTAGGACTCCACATTGGTCAAGGGTGGCGAACCCCTTAATAGAGAAAAGTGATCTCCGGTAGATTCAGCATTAGAAAGTGCAGCCAATCGGTGCAAATATCACAGCAGAACTGATTTAAGCGTGTCCCTACCTTTAGAGCTTTTGCAAATTTTATAGATTTGTTTTGCTCCTAAACATCCAATAAATTGCTGAATTTTAGACCTGCTATGGCTGCAACTCCCCCAGTTATTACGGAACCCAGGATTACGGAACAAATGCTGGCGTCATTGCCAGCCAGTTTGGCCGGACTGCGGGCGGTGGATCGGCGGTGGCAGAACTATCGCCAGGGGATGTTGCCGACGCCGACTGTTGTCACAGTTTCCCACCAGGGCAGCTGCCAGCCCGATTGGGATGTGGTGATTGGGGGAGGGACTTTAGGCATCTTGCTGGGGGCCGCATTGACGCAGCAGGGCTGGCGAGTGGCGCTGCTGGAACGGGGAAACTTACGGGGGCGGGACCAAGAGTGGAATATTTCTCGGGCGGAAATCAGTCACTTGGTGTCCCAAGGGCTACTGACAGAGGCGGAACTAGAGCAGGCGATCGCCACCGAATACAACCCGGCCCGAATCCAGTTTGGGGAAGGGGAACCGCTCTGGGTCAACGACATTCTGAATGTGGGAATCGACCCGGTTTATCTACTGGAAACCCTAAAGCAGAAATTTCTGCAAGCGGGCGGCACCTTGTTGGAGCAAACCCCTTTTGACCAGGCCACCGTTCATGCCCAAGGGGTTACTGTCCAAGCAGGGGAGCAGGTTCTTAATACGCGCCTGTTTATTGACGCCATGGGACATTTTTCGCCCGTGGTGCAGCAGGTGCGCCAGGGTAAAAAGCCCGATGGGGTTTGTCTCGTGGTCGGCACTTGTGCGGAGGGTTTTGCCGCCAACCATACTGGGGACCTGATGGTCTCTTTCACCCATATTCAGAATCAATGCCAGTACTTTTGGGAAGCATTCCCCGCCCATGATGGTCGCACCACCTATCTATTTACCTATGTGGACGCAGAGCTTGAGCGCCCCAGTTTAGAAGCCCTATTTGATGACTATTGGCGTTTGCTGCCTGAGTACCAGGCCATTAACCTCAAAGATCTCACCCTGAAACGGGCCTTGTTTGGATTTTTTCCTTGCTATCGGGATAGCCCCCTGCGGTATCCCTGGGACCGGACATTACCAGTGGGGGATAGCAGCGGCAGCCAATCTCCCCTCAGCTTTGGCGGATTTGGGGCCATGATCCGCCATTTAGAGCGACTCACCGTAGGAATTGATGAAGCGCTCAGTCAAGACTGCCTTAGTGCCAAAGACTTACAGCGATTACAGCCTTATCAGCCCAACCTATCGGTGACCTGGCTATTTCAACAGGCGATGCGGGTGGGCGTGAACCAATCCCTCGCCCCTGATCGGATTAATCATTTATTAGCGACCATTTTTGCGGATATGGCTGCTCTGGGTGAGCCGACGCTGAAACCCTTCCTGCAGGATGTGGTGCAGTTTCCGGCGTTGGCGAAAACCCTACTGAGAACCACGGCTTACCATCCAAAATTGGTGATGCAACTGTTGCCCCAAGTGGGTTTGCCTGCCATTTTGCGATGGTTGCCCCACTACACTGCCCTGGCGGGCTACAGCGGTCTTTACCCGGTTGCTAAAGCTTTAGAACCTTTGACCCATGCCTTTTCTGCGCCCCAGCAATATCGGTATCACCGCTGGTTGGATGCGCTACGGTATGGAACGGGCAATGATTACGGAGCGTAGACATGGGTGCAGCTCAGCCACGGCAACGATTCCAAGCGGAGATTCAAAAGCCCGATGCCGAGATTGATTTAGGGGCTGCGGCCCTCTATATCGCTGCGGAGGAATATCCAAACCTGGACTGCAGTGCTTATCTGAAGCGATTAGACGTGATGGCGAAGGAACTCAAGGGGCGGCTTCCTCAAAACCGCTACCCCCTGAAGGTAATCCGCACCATCAATCAATATTTATTTGGCGAGCTGGACTTTAAAGGTAATTTTCAGGACTACTACGATCCGCGCAATAGCTTTTTCAATCAGGTGATGGATCGCCGCACCGGCATTCCGGTAACTCTGTCCTTGGTGTATTTGGAGCTGGCCAAGCGGATTGATTTCCCGATGGCTGGGGTGGGCATGCCGGGGCATTTTTTAGTGCGGCCCACCATTGATGACATGGATATTTTTGTGGATGCGTTCCATCAGGGCGACATTTTATTTCAAGAAGATTGCCGCGATCGCATCAAGCAGTTCTATGGACAAAACGCTCAGCTCCAGCCCGAACATCTGGCCCCGATCGGGTCAAAACCTTTTTTGATGCGGATGCTGACCAACCTCAAGGCAATCTACATCCATCAACAGGATGCGTTGAGGGTTATAGGGGTCTTAGATCGGATGCTGCTGCTGTTTCCTGAAGCGGCTTCAGAACGGCGCGATCGCGGTCTCATTCAATACCGCCTAGGCAATATCCCTGCTGCTAAAGCTGATCTAAAAAAGTACTTAGCTGACCGCCCCGATGCCCAGGATAGCTTTGAAATTCAGAAGGTTTTGAGCCAGATCCAGCAGATTGGTGGCCTTTAGAAGCCCCGTCTTGACTCTCCGCCATTTTCCTGTTCACTCATCGTTTCATATTCCGCAGCAGCGGTACATTCATGTCCTGCACAAGTGATTGAGGAGCGTGTAGCCCCTCGCATCCGCTGCACGCGATTAAGCAACCTGCGTTTTCGCTTTAGAACTTACCTGAATTCCCCCACTGGTCGCGCGGCAGGATCGGCTCACTAGCTTGCCAGTGTTCGACGATCAGGTCGTCCGCTAGGCGATAGAGATCAAAGGTGGCGTAGCTCTGAGCACTCTTGCGTGTTTTGCAGTAAGTCACAACAAAATTGCCTTCACCGATCAAGTTAAACAGCATCTCGCATCGTCCGGCGGTACCAGATTCGAGAGCTGTGACCAGTGCTTCGCGGCCATGGGCAAGGTCTGGCGCGTGCTGAATTAAGTCAGCGACAACGAACTCATCCATGAGATCGAAACGCCCCTCGGTCAGAACTAACTTAGTGTATTCCTTGACGATCTTCTTGTTGATGTCTGTGTGTTCGAGCGCTTCGGGTTCGGTTGGACCTTCGACCATGTCTGTGCCCGAAACGGTGTCTTCGATATAGGCTGCGATCACGTCCCAATGTTCAATGATGCGATTATTGGCATCGGTATCGAACATATCCATCGTCACCCATTTCGCTTCACCCCCGTTGAGCGATTGAAAAGCGTGACAGAAGACGTACGGCCCATCTTCAATTGAGCGAACAACACGAATATCTCGATCTGGCGTGCGCTCAAGGAATGGGATGAAAAAGTCTAGGAAGCCCTGCTTGCCATTGGCGACACCCGTAGAGTGCTGGGTATACCGTCGGCCTATATATTTGTTGAGCGCCTCCAAAGCGTTGCCATCACGAATCCCTTCCATGTACAGCCTAAGAGCGTTGTCTTTTTTGGCGCTCATGTCTTCAAACTCCATGTAAGTGCCATAGCAGTGATAGTTTACTTGGCCTAATGTCCCAAAAAATCATCAGGGGAGACGGGCGAATATACCTTTGGGCTTAACAACATTGTTAACGAACAGCAGATCTCAGTGAAGAGAGGCGATATTCAACTCTGCCCTGGGCATATTAAATCTAGAGTGACGAAATCTTAAACACCTTGCACACGCCGAAAGCATTATGCTTCCGGTATTTTTTTGTCCATATAGCCCATACATGCATGACAACAAATGTGCTCAATGGGCCGCAGATAACCCGATACAATAGGCGATGCCGTTACTGCTGCCCCGATGGAAATTATCCCTGCCATTGCCCTCCTAGGAGGGCGATGCGTACGCCTCTACCAAGGGGACTACGACCAGTCCCAAGTCTTTGATGAAAACCCAGTAGCGGTGGCTCGACAATGGGCTGAGCAAGGAGCAACCCGCCTTCATTTAGTGGACTTAGACGGGGCCAAGGCTGGGCAGCCCGAAAACTGGCAGGCCATTGAAGCGATTGTGGGCGCTGTTGATATTCCCGTCGAAGTGGGTGGGGGCTTGCGCGATCGCGATCGCGTGGCCGCTCTCTTCGACCTAGGCGTTCGCTATGCCATTTTGGGTACCGCCGCCGTGGAAGATCCTGATCTCGTCAGTACCCTCAGCAGCGAATTTCCTGGGCAAATCATTGTGGGTATTGATGCCCGAGACGGTAAGGTCGCCACGCGCGGCTGGCTCGAAACCTCTGAAGTCGAGGCCATTGATCTGGCCCAAGCCATGGCCAGTCGGGGAGCCGCCGCCATTATCTACACTGACATCAAGCGCGATGGCACCCTAAAGGGACCCAATCTAGAGGCCCTACGGGAACTGGCTAAGGCGATCGACATTCCGGTAATTGCCTCTGGTGGGGTCAGTGCGGTTACCGATGTGCTGAGTTTGCTGGGGCTGGTGCCGGCGGGGGTGAGTGGCGTGATTATTGGCAAAGCCCTGTATACCGGCGATGTTGTGCTGAAAGAGGCGATTCGGGCGGCTGGGCCAGGCCGTTGGCAAGATGTGCCCCCTGATTTGGGTTCTTCTTCCTTTGCTTAAGGAAATCACTGGCTCTCTAGCGCCCCTAGGGTTGATTCTTCAAAAATGAATCACTGCCACCTCCAAATAGGACCCATAGAGCACCGGTGGATTGATAAAACTCAAGCGCTACGCCTGGTCCCACATCTTCAACTGCAAAGCCACCAAGGCTAAAGTAAACACCATCAAGACAATTGCTGCCGCTGCGGCATAGCCAAAGTCAAACTGAGCAAAGGCTTGTTGATAGATGTAGTACACCAAGATATTGGTGCTGTTGAGGGGGCCACCCCCGGTAATCACGTACACCTGCTCGAAGCTGCGCAGGGTGAAAATGCCCGTCGTCACCAGCACAAAGACGAGAGTAGGGCGCAATCCCGGTAGGGTAATGTGCCAAAGCTGTCGCCAGGGACCGGCTCCGTCTAATGCGGCAGCTTCATAGAGACTGCGGGGAATGGTTTGCAGCCCGGCCAAAAATACGACCAAGTTAAATCCCAATTGCTTCCAGGTGGTGAGCCCAATCAAAACCGGCATGGCCCAGAGAGGACTGCTGAGCCAGGGGATGGGCGAGAAGCCAAAGTGGGCGATCGCCCCATTAATTGGCCCATCTGTTTGAAACAGCCAGCGAAACCCTAAGCCCACTGCCACGAGGGAAGTTACTGACGGAATAAAGTAAGCCGCCCGTAACAGCCCCCGTAGTCGCAGCGCTTGGTTGAGCAAAACTGCCAGCCCAAGGGGAACCACCACGCTGGGAATTACCGTGGCAACGGTGAAATACGCCGTATTCCAGAGTAACTGTCACACATCTGGATCAAGAAGCAGCCGATGATAGTAGAGCAAGCCCTGCCACTGCAGCCCAGTGCGGGTAAAGCTACCGCTGGTGAAGCTTAAAACTAA
>JBHJIP010000191.1:0-5883 GCA_050043365.1 Leptolyngbyaceae cyanobacterium | reverse complement strand
GCCCAGTAAAAGTCCACCTAAGGCCTATGCTTCTCAACGAAAACGGCTTGCTTTAGAGCAGCGCATAGAGTTCAACAAGGTGATCAGATTCTCATGGTGAGACTGACTAAGATGCTGAAAAGTTTTCTGCACCACTAAGCGCCCATGTACACAATGTGACTTTCAATCAGATTGTTAGTCAGGTCGAGAATTTGGATCTATCACGTCTAGCGGATGAACTTTCAACTTTGCGAAAAACAATGATGCTAGAAGCCTCAGAGACGGATCAAGCTATCGCAGCAGGGAATGTTGCTCAAGCTGAAAAAGCCGCCCAAGAGAAGGACGTTTCCAAGCTAGTTAAGTATTTATAAAGCTGCTGGGCAATGGGCTTTAGGATACAGCAACAAAGATCTCGATACCAGTTGCAATAACAGTCATCACGAAAGCACTTGCAGCGTGATCACTAATCAAGCAGACGCGACCAGCTCTAACCAACTGTACCCTTTTCTGAATAGTGAGGGTGCTTTATTTTTCAAGGAAACTACCGGGGGTTAAATCTCTACTTGATTCCCGAACTTGATTGAGGTTGAGTTGAGTTAAATTCGTGTAGGAATCGGTGGTTGGTTTCTTTTCGAACGAGAAGTAATAAATAGTTGTGTTGAATAGCTTGAAAGCGTGGTATCCTATGAGCCCTAGTTTCGACTAGGTTGACTCAATCAAGGTATAAAGATGGCGTCGGGAACGGTTAAATTCTTTAATAGTCAAAAAGGGTTTGGTTTTATTTCGCCGGACGATGGAAGCAAAGATGTTTTCGTACATTCAACTGGGCTAACCCAATCAATTCAAGAGGGTGATGCTGTAGAGTTCGACACCGAACCCGGTAAGAAAGGGCCTAACGCGATTAACGTTAAAGTGATTCGCTGATTTCGGGCTTTAAAAGCCGAAGAATTTTCTTTAAACCAAAAGGGCGATCGCCCTCTGAGCCTGATGAGGAGAGGGTTGTAGTCATTCTCACCCCCCTCTAGGCGATCGCCATATAGACACCCTCCCGTTTTAAACCATGAGGGCTGGGTCACTTATTTGAATCCAATGTTAGTTAAGCGTAGTTTATTGGATTTCAGTCCAGATGCGATGCTGAGACATTCCCATAGTTAAAACGACTCTCCGTTGCTCAGCCAGTCTCAGCGCTGATTGAAAGCTACTGCGGTAATTACTTAGAATAAATTCCGAATCGAGCTTATAGAAACTTTTACCGTGCATGATGCCTTCGTATATATTCGAGTTTCTGTAGAATTTGAAGGACTTTACCCTTGATTCAGGCAATACAACTGGAGTGGTCATGGGGTCGATTCAGATAATTTTATGAAGTTTTCATCTAAGGAATACATAGCTTTATAGTGGCTACAAATATTTAGGTTTCACGTGATTGAAGTCACTTCAATCAGAGGATTTAGATCAGTTCAGAAATAAGTGGAAACTCCCATTCCTTAAAGTAAGTGGGCATGCTAACCAGTTTGCATTTGTAATCGTGGCTGGGAGGACTAGTCGATGAGGGCTTTCCTTCTCGCCTTGTTTCCTTGCTGATCGATTAGGAAGTTTACTCTATTATGCAATTCAGAAAGAGACGGGCTTGAAGCGGTTGATTCCTCTTCTCTCTTAACTTCAAAGTCTCATCTTGACGTACTTGCCGCCTATGGTGAACCTTGGCTTGAGCATTCCTCTTTCTGATGTAATATTGACCCTCGTCTTGTGAGCCCTCAGATTTCAGAGCAGTGGGCCATTTATGTTCCAAATGAACGGATTAATGGACCGTTTAAACCTATGGTTTGAGACCTGGAATACTCGATATATAAGGCTTGCGAGAGTTCCAGCCCAAATTGGTGGCCTGATTCAGACTGCTAATTTGAGCCTATTCAGTGAGGAGCTTACCAATGCGTTTTTCACTTCCCAGAAAGTGGTTGCAAACGACCTTGATCGCCTGCGCCGCCTGTATCTTTTCGTTAGTGGCTGTGGCCTGCGTGGGCGGAGGGGACCAGCCTAGCGTCACCGCCCAAGATGCTGCCACCGTTTCTAGCCTCGACGCGATTATTGAGGCCGGTACGATCAAAATCGCTGTGCCCCAAGACTTTGCCCCCTTTGGCTCAGTAGATGCTAACGGCGACTTAGAAGGCTACGACATTGATGTGGCCAACCTGCTGGCTGAGGACCTCGGAGTTGAGCTAGAGCTGGTGCCGGTTACGAGCGACAACCGCATCCCCTTCTTACAAACCAATAAGGCTGATCTGGTGATCTCCAGTATGGGGGCTAACCCTGAACGGGCCAAGTCAGTTTTCTTCTCGATTCCCTACGCCCCCTTCTTCTCAGGGCTATACGGTGCAGCGGATTTGGGCGTCAGTAGTTTTGATGATTTGGGAGGCTACACCGTTGGGGTGACCCAGGGCACTCTCGAAGATTTGGAGCTGACTGACGCAGTGGCAGACGATGTCACCATTGAGCGATTTGCCGACAACAGCCTCACCGCCTCCTCTCTGATTTCAGGACAGGTGGATTTGATCGCCACGGGCAACGTGGTGGCGTCTGAGCTGGCCAAGAACAACCCTGACAAAAACATCGAAGGTAAATTCATCATCAAGGAGTCTCCCGCCCACATTGGCCTGCGCCGGGGTGAAGTGGATCTATTGCAGTGGGTGAATACCTTCGTCTATCACAAGCGTCTGGGCGGCGAGTTAGACGACTTTTCCCAGAAATGGTTGGGTGAGCCGCTACCGCCTTTACCCGCGTTCTAACCCAGGTACCGTCGATATTTGGGGCGCACAGCCTTGCGCCCTGCGTCCACAAGGTTCGCCGTTCGTTTTGAGAAACCGTTCATGCAAAAGCGATCGCTGTCCTTCTACTTGTTAGCGGCCTTCTTTGGGTTATTTGTCTGCTTTCTCTACGGCCCGATGATTGCCATCTTTGTGCTGTCGCTGCAGGGGCCGGAGGGGGGACTGATGTTCCCGGTGAAGGGCTTCAGTTTTCACTGGCTGGGGCAAGTCTTTCAGGAGCAGCGGGTGGGCAACTTTGTGGAGGCTTTTCAGCGATCGCTGATTTTGGGCGTCGTGATTGCCTTGCTGGCGATCGTCATTGGGGTGGCGGCCAGCATGGCCTTTCGTCAGCGGTTTCGCGGGTCTCGACCATTGTTTTACCTGACCATTTCCAGCCTGGTGGTGCCCGGCACGCTAATTTCCCTAGGGATTGGCATTTCCTTTGAGGAGGTGCTGAAGATTCAGACTAATTGGTTTTCCTCAGGCATCGGCGCTCACCTCACCTGGACAGTACCCTTTGCCTTCTTGATTTTGATTGGAGTATTTAACCGCTTTAACCCCTCCTATGAGGAGGCGGCTCGGGACTTGGGGGCCAGCGATATCACCACCTTTAAGGAAATCGTGCTGCCGCTGATCTTTCCAGGGCTGATCGGCATCGGCATCCTCACGTTCACCCTCTCCTACGATGAGTTTGTGCGCACCTCGCTGGTGTCGGGGCAATACAATACGCTGCCTCTGGAAGTATTTGGCATGACCACCAATGTCACGTCCCCAGCCCTCTATGCCCTGGGTACGCTGACGACGCTGTTTTCATTCAGCATGATCGCGATCGCCTACACCCTCTACCGCCGCTTCTCCCGGCAGCAGCGGAGCTAAGTAGAAAGACATAATCAAGCTAGACATCGCCGCACAGCCCCCCAGCTTCGCTGTCCCCCTTGCGCTTACGCCTTTGGCGCATGCCCGAAGGGCTTTAGGGGGACTAAAGTTTTCTGGAAAATGCCATCTCACATATAATTCTGCCAACCTGCTTAGTGTCCTCATCTGGGGCGATTGCAGCGCTGTTAAAGCAATTGTTTTCAGAATTGCCCCGCCCTTCAGGGGTGTGTTACTCTAAGCTTCTGCCTGGACGTATAGCTCAGTTGGTTAGAGCACCACGTTGACATCGTGGGGGTCACTGGTTCGAGTCCAGTTACGTCCATCGCCTGAAACCCAAGCGTAGCAAGCTTTTCGAGTGATGAATAAATCATCGCTCGTTTGTTTTTTAAGTGCAGTTTGGGTGCAGCGATATTCCCTTAAAATTCCGGCAATTTTGGGCGGTTAATCATGTGGCCATAGGTCTCGGCAACCATGCGCGTGCTGGTGTGGCCTGCCACCCGTGCCGCCTGGGGTAAGGACCAACCCTCATACTCAATGCCATGGCTTATATGGGTGTGGCGAGAGGTGTAGGGTGGGCGGTATTCAATGCCAGCGGCTTTACAGGTCGCCTTCCAGACGCGCTGACAGAAATTGTGATCGTCGATGGCGTTGCCGCGAGGGCTGGTGAACACCAAATCATCAGGCTTGGTCTGCTCTGGCCGTCGCTGATTGAACAGTTCCACCAAGCGATCGCTTAAAGGTAGGATTCGGGTTTGATGGGTTTTGGTAGGCCGTCGCTCTCGGGCATAGCCTGCCGTTTTACCCTCGGCTGAGCGAGATAGGGACTCGCAGATAGTGACCTCAGCCCGCGCTAGGTCTAGATGCTGCCACCGCAGACCAATAGCTTCAGATGGCCGCAAACCTAGAGAAAACATCACCAGGCAAAGGTCGGTGTACCAACACAGCCGCTGATTCTTGCTAAGGGCATTAAGGAATGCCTTTACCTCATCACGGGTAAAGGGGCGACGGTTTTGGACAGGGACTGCTCCCTTGATGGGCTTGATGGAGCTGTAGGGATTCTCGGCAAAATAGCCATCGGTAACAGCCCAACGGCCAAAGCTCTTGAGCATAGTCAAGCTCTGGTTGAGGGTGCGGGGAGCCTGCCGAGTTTTCAGCAGCTCCATAAACTCACGGGCGGTATCCGTGGTGGTGATGTTTTGGTCAAAGCGCTGCAAATTGGAGCGCATGGGTCTATACCGGGCCGCGATCGCTTGACCGCTGGTGCCCTCTTGGCGGCGATGTTCGATAATCCGCTCGAACAGCGCAACTGTGCTGGCAGGCTTAGTTGGCTTGGGGGTTTCAGTAGCGCGATAACGGTCTAGGGAAGCATCAAACCGCCCATAAATGATGTCGGCCTGAATCTCTGACGCCTTACCCTGTGCGGCATGACGATGCTCTGCGGTGTCAGACATCCCCAGGGCCATCTGATATTGCTGCCCCTGATAGCGCCATCGCAGCCGCAGCATTCCGCTACGGCTACTAATAGACACGGTGCCCCGCTTAGCTTTGTGGATGGGCTTGGCCATCTTGCACCCTCCGACAAAAGTCGGGACCACTCCACATCTCGAACCCATCCGATAAACGCTGAGCAATAACGCTGCCCTGGGGGTGATAGCCCACCACCCGGCATCGATGCCAAGGCATAGCGGTCGCATTCTGCATCTCCACCAACTCCCCGATCGCAAAAACTGGAGCCGTCGATTCATAGCCGATCGCCATGGGTGCAGCCCCAGTGATGGGCAACGGCAACTGATCACCCTTCAGCAGATTGCGGGCCTTACGCTTTCCCCTGACCCTGCTGGGTTTGGGGCTCATCACTGGGATGGGGGTAAACAGGTCTATCTGGCCGGGGGATGGGGCTCTTTTAACCATCGCCATCACCCCCAACCACCAAGGGAGGACTAGGCGTTTCACATAGCCGATCCAACAGGGCCAGCACTTCCTTAAGGGACAAATCGGCGGGAATTTTGCACTGGTGCCCCGTCGCTTCCTCTACCCGTGCCATCCAGGCTTTAATGCGCTCCGATTGCCAATTCAGGCCCAAGCGCAATAGCTCCGACTCGACCCCCAGCATCAGGTACTGAAACGCATGGGGGGAAATGTTTTCCACAGGTTCAGGCATAGCTAAACCCAGTGGGAGGAGAGCCAGAAGAGCCGGGGGCCCAAGAGGAAGAGAGGGGGGAGG
>JBHJIP010000190.1:0-7403 GCA_050043365.1 Leptolyngbyaceae cyanobacterium | reverse complement strand
CACCACCCTTGGATCTGTCGTAGCTCCCGTTGAAAGGTCATAGTCAGCCCATATGCTGGCGCGTTGCAGATACAGATCTTTAAAAGCTCTCAACTACTGTAGCCTTTGCCCTTAGGACTGTCATTAATTAACGCTTCGCTGACTGGCCAAGCGCAAATCTAGGGTTAAGGGGGTGTCAGGGTGACTAATCAATGGGGGAATCTCACCCAGCGGCTGAACCTTGAATTGAGGGCTAAATCGCTCTCCCATCCGGGCTTGAGCAGCAGCGGGAGTAATGGGAGCTTGGTCATACAAGCTCCCATCAGGTGACTGAATATGGTAGACCGCCCTGCCCACAATGCGTTGCTGCCAGGTATCTACTACCGCAAAAGTCAGGGGACTATGGGGGGCTAAGCTGGGATGGTCTGCAACCAGCGACTCTATCCCCACCAGGGTCCTGGCCCGAAAGCGGACGGCACCTACATAATCGCCAGGGACATCGGTGGAACGCATGGGAACTGGATGACCATTGCAGAGCACGGCATAGCGGGTCGCTTGCCCAGCTGGCGGGTCGCCAACGGCCCCCCTGAGGCGCAACTGAATACGCTCTAGGCTATTGTCCACATGTCGTGAGGTGCCTGCTTGGCTGAGATCCCCTATCACTGGCCAAGGCTCTAACGCCGCCCGCACTTCTAAGCTACGAGCTGGGTTATCGACCAGGGCGATCTGCCCATACCGTGGGAAGCGACGCTCCCAGAAGGGGATAAACCAATCGGCTTGGAAGCCATAACCGGCCTCGGTTAATTGTTGCAGGACCGCGGCAAAATCTTGCTGCAGGTAATGGGGGAGCAGGTAGCGATCGCCCAAAGCCGTTCCCCATCGCCTCAGCGGCTGGGTAAACGGGGTCTGCCAAAACCAAGCCACCAGAGCCCGAATCAGCAGCATCTGCAGGAGTCGCAGTTCCGGGTGTGCAGGCATTTCAAAGCTGCGGAATTCCAGCAGGCCAAGCTGCAAAGCGGGGTTGTCTGGGGGAAACAGCTTATCAATGCAAAGGGCGGTGCGGTGGGTGTTGCCGGTAATGTCAGCCAAAAAGGGACCCAGCAAAGGGTGCAGCAGTTCAGGGGGAACAGTAGCACCGGGGGCGAGGCTTAGAAAGGCCACTTCCAGCTCATAGAGGCTGTCGTGACGGGCCTCATCGACCCGAGGGGATTGGCTAGTGGGGCCAATAAACTGCCCTGAAAATAGGTAAGACAGACTGGGATGGTGCTGCCAGTAGGTAATTAGGCTCCGCAGTAAGTCGGGGCGCTTCAGCAGCGGACTCGCAGTTGGGGTCGATCCACCAATCGTGATGTGAGCACCGCCCCCCGTACCCAGGGGCCGCCCGTCCAGTCCATAGCGCTCACAAGTCAGGCCACAGGCAAAGGCTTCGTCATCAAGGGCGGTGTGCAGATCGACCAGCTCAGTCCAACTGCCAACCGGATGAATATTTACCTCTAGCACCCCTGGATCTGGGGTGAACTGAAATCCCTGTATCCCTTGATTCCAGGGCGGTCCGTAGCCTTCTAAAACAACCGGCAGATCTAAAGACTCAGCCGTAGCCTCAAGGGCCGTGAGCAGATCTACAAAGCTGCGGGCAGAAGCAATGGGGGGCAAAAAGACGTGTAGCACCCCCTGGCGGACTTCAATACAGAGGGCAAGCTGAATGCTGTTAGGGGCAGCAAGGGAGGCGATCGCTTCGGGACGAATTGCCGCATCGGTGAGTTGCGGCAGGGCCTCGGTCGCAAACGCTTCGGGTTGGGGCAGGTCTCCGAGGGGCAGGCGCATTCCGATTGGGGTTTCCCCTGGCACAAGGGGAACTGCCCCTGCTTCCGCCCAAACCGTCCAGGAACAGCTAGTCCAAGTGGGACGCCCTTGATGGAGCACGGTTAGAAATGGCAGCACATAGCCGGTCGGGTGATCTAGATCTGCATCTTGGGCTGCAAGCACAGCTTGGTCGGGAATTCCCAGACACAGCAGCAGCTCGTGCATGAAAGTCTGGGCCTGCTGCCAGGTGTGGTGAGCGTTTTGGTCAGGGACAGCAAGCAGGCTGGGCGATCGCCACAGGGGCTCCCCATCCGAACGCCAAAAACATCCCAAGGCCCAGCGCGGAATCGCCTCCCCTGGGTAGAGCTTGCCGATGCCATAGTGCCGCAAACTACCAGGGGGCGTCAGCCGTCGCTGCAGTTGCAGCAGCAAGGCTTCGGCCCGCTGACGCTTCCCCTCTCCTAGGGCAGCGTAGGTCCATTCCAAAGCGTTGGGATCAGCCGCATCAATGTAGGTGGGCTCACCCCCCATGGTGAGATCAACGCCCAACTGCTGCAAACGGACATCAACCTGCTGGCCAAGGACGTTAATAGCTTGCCACTGGGCGGGGGAGTAAAGCCCGATCGGGCTGGACTGCTCAACGGTCACGAATGTCTTGGGTCAAAAAAGTACAGAATCATCAGGTTAGAACGCCAAGTCCTGAACCAGGGTTCCCAAAACAAAGGCCTAGGGGCTTTCGTTAATTAAAACGAGAATCCTGGTGGTGCAACGGTTGCGGCCCCAGCAACATTAGGGAAGCGCGACAATGCTTACCCAGCAAGGCTTTCACCCGGCATTGACGACACGTCCCATGACGGAATCAGGTGCCCGATCTAAACATGAGTCCGACGACAGCGAGATCGCGTTACTGACCTGCCCGCAGATGAATTTAGCTGCTTCCCAGACGTTGGCACAGACAGTCGAGCTGAACCTGAAACAATTTGTTAAGAAAAGTAAAATTGGGTACACTTACATTAAGACGCAAGGGTTTGAATTGAGCTGTAACTGGTTTCCCCTTGCGACCTACCGTCAAAGCAATCCTAAACGTTCTGTGTTTACCTCCTCCCTCTCACCCAGTGCCGTAGTGTCGACTTGTGAATCGGTCAAAATATTGACTGACCGCGATCAGTATTCCACCTGCCATGTCACCATTCCAGGGGAGTCTGAGCGCCTGCCAGCGGTTGCCCTTAATGGTCAGTTCTACAGCTTCTTTCGCTCTTCGGCAGATTTGACCACGACCTTTAAGTTGGTTGTGAAGCTGACCCAGAGGGGGGATGCTGTGGTGCTGACCCAGACGAAGATGGGTCACGTGATTTGGCTGATAGAGCCTGATGCCCAAGTCGCATCCTCTTCTGCTAAAGCCCGAAGCGTCACCCCCAATTTTGGTCCGGCGGACTGCTGGATTTTGAGAGATCGCCAGTCCGGCTATCAGCCCTGCACTTTGAAAGTGCCTGACTTACCCGAAACCGTGCCGGGCTTAGCCATGGGTCAAAAGCTCTTTAGCTTTTATCGCCGCGATCGTGACGGCAGTAACGCCCTGAAACTGGCGGGCCGACTCACCCAGCGAGGGGACGAGGTGGTGGTGTTACTGGCCCAAGACACCTATGTGCTTTGTGTGCGGGAACCGGTTGCAACGGTAGCGTCTTAGTTTCTGACTCGTCCAAATCCTCATTTTTAAATTTTAGAAACAAAGAACCCCGACTGTTGCTTGTAACAGTTGGGGTTCTTTGGCTCAGGCCTTCAAATCGATCAGAACGAAGGTCACTGCAAAAGCAAGCTATCGACCGTTTGACCCAGGCAAAATCGGTTGCTCAACCGCCTGCCGGAAGGACTCAACGCTTTCCTCATAGGCAATCGGCAGCACCGCCACCACGTTCTCATGGGGGCGGGGAATAATCACCCAAGTTTCTAACACACCGCCAGGGGCATTTTCTGCAGCAGCCACCCCAGCAGCCATCGCGGCTTTTACCTCAGACACATCGCCACGAATATTGACGACAAACCGTGCACTTCCGGCTCGAATGTAATTGACCAATGTCACCCGCCCCGCTTTGACCATGGCGTCTGCCGCCGCCAGCACGGGCGGGAACCCCTTTGTTTCTAGGGAACCTACTGCCTGTGGCATGAACGATCTCCTCAAATAAAGCCTGTTGTGCAAACCTCATTGTACGGGCCTAGAGCAGATCGCGGTTTAAAACCATCGGGTTCGTTGCGTTGCATCTAAAACTTTAGGTTTGTTTAGCCTCATTAATATGTAGCGTGGCTCTCGGGGCGCTGTACAAAGAGCCATCGCTCAATGATCTCGAAACCTTTGACGATACAATCAGAGGCGCAAATTTTCCCTGTAGCGGGGGCGTATTGGAATAGCGGGATGCGGGTGGTTTTGTGCGGATATTACGGCATGGACAACGGTGGCGACGAGGCCCTGTTGGCCACCCTGCTGCAAATGTTGCCCGCCCATGTCACCCCAGTCGTGCTCTCTGGCAACCCGGCTGAAACGACCCGCCGCTATGGCGTAGAAACATGCCCGCGTAAGTCCTTAGGGGCCGTATTAAAAGCGCTACGTCAAGCAGATGCCTTTGTTTGGGGAGGCGGTAGCCTCATGCAGGATGCTACCAGTGCCCTAAACCCGATTTATTACGGCAGCTTGATGGCGATCGCCCAGCTCATGGGCCTTAAAACCATCGCCTGGGCCCAGGGGATTGGCCCTTTAAATCGAGCTTGGACGCGTTGGTTGACGCGCAAATTACTGCGGGGCTGCACCAGGGTGAGCGTGCGCGATCAGGCGTCAGCCAAGCTATTAACAGCTTGGGATATTGACGCGGTTCAAGCGCCAGACCCGGTCTGGGCATTAACGGGTGAAGCCACTGATTTATGGCAGGCTCCTGCGCCACGGGTGGTAGTCGCCCTGCGCGCCCATCCTTGGTTGACAACAGCGCGTTTGGCCCAGCTCACTGAAGCATTAGTGGCCCTGCAAAAACAAACCCAATGGGCGATCGCCCTAGTACCGTTTCAGCCCAGCCATGATCTGCCCATTGCGGAAGCCATTCAGCCCCATTTGCCAGGACCCAGCCAAATTTTGACGGTGCGTGACCCGCGACAACTCAAGGGACTGTTTCAAGGGGCGGAGCTGGCGATCGCCATGCGACTCCATGCCTTGATCATGGCGGCGGCTGAAGGCTGCCGCTGCTTTGCCCTCAGCTACGACCCCAAGGTCTCTCATCTAATGGCCGACCAGAAGATGATGGGCTGGGAAATGAATCCTGCTGGGATTGATTCCAGTGCGGATACGCTGCGGCCCTGGCCCACCGATGCTGAAACCATGGTCAAGCAGTGGCTTGATCTACAAAATTCAACCATTGCGCTGTCAGCCACTGCCCAAGGGGCTTTGGCCCACCAGGCGCTTTTAAAAGCAACGCTTTGAAGAACTGCCTCACCCTGCTCTACTATCCCAACTTGCAAGTCACCACCCAAATCCCCTCTGGAATCACAAGGCTGTAAGGCCGCGAGTTCAATATCGCCTTAACCCGCGATTGGGCACTTGTGTTCTGGTTGATGGCAAAATCGTCCTGCCACCGCTGGGGACAGAGAGTCCTTAGCCACAGCAAGTTTCCCTGGCAAGACCCGGTCTAGACTCAGCAACATCTGATTGACTCCCTTGGAATTTTCGGATTAGCCGTGCGGGCATAAAAGAACAGCGAATCATCAGCAACAAACTCAAGACTCCGATAAAGGCACAGGCCGCTAAAACCTGACTCCAGTCCGTTTCTAAAACCCCGTGCACAATGACTTCTCGTAACACGGAGACAATGGACACCTCAACCGCAACACCAATGGATATCTCGTGCTCCTGCAGGTAGATAATCAACAGCCGAAATAGTTCGACCAAAATCAACAAGAACAAAATGTCAGAGGTGACCACTGAAAAATTCAGGGGCGGCAAGAGCGCATTAAACATCATCCACAGTTGGATCAGCATCGAACAAAAGAGACCAATGCAAATCGATACAACAATGCTGTCTTGGATAAATTCCAAGGACTTCACGATGTGTCTACGAGCCAGAAAAGGTTTGAGTGAGGGGCGATGGTCACTATTTATCTGCATGATGGCCTGCTCCTCCGAAGAGCCAAGAAGAATGATACTTATCTCAGAATAATTCTTATCTAGACATTGAGCAATGAGAATAATTGCTGGCTGCAGTCAGGGATAGTCAGGATTACAGACTGAGCCGACAGTAGACCCAATCGTGATTTTGCTTACAGGGCACTGCGGCAGGAAATGGTGCACCAGATTCAACGGCGCGGCATTCACGACAAGCGGGTTTTAGCCGCGATCGCGACCGTGCCTCGCCATATTTTCATGCAGGCCGCGGAGGTGCAGCGGGCCTATGAAGATTGCCCGCGACCGATTGGCTATGGTCAGACCATCTCTCAGCCTTACATCGTGGCGCTTTAGCCATCGGCAATCAGGCCTTAGGGAGAGGCAGCGTAAAGAGACATGGCCCTAACCCTGAGTCCGCAAGGGGTCGATCAAGGCTTGGCGAATATCCCCGTGGGTGCTGATCACCGTCAACCCTGGGGCATCAGGGCTTAAAAAGCCGAGGTTGGCCTCTTGGCCGGTCAGGAGGAAGTTCGAGATCGCCACTCGATACACCTCACTGGGATTCAAAGGCTGGTCTTGAATCAACCAGTTACCGGGTTCCCCCGCCACATTTGCAGTCTGCAAAAAGCCACCACTGCCCTGATTCGTTTGCCCAGTCGTCAACACCTGGGCCAGCAGTTCGCCGCTCATATCCACCACGGTGATATCCCCCCCAAAGGGCAAGATGCGAATAATGTCGTACTCGGTGATCGGCCCTGCGGGCAACACGTCATCAATGCGAATGGAGCCCCCATTAAAAATGGATAGCTCTGCATCAGGCGCGACTTACAGCATTACCTGGGCAATCAGATCACTCAGGGTATTGGACTGATTTCGGATAACGGCTTCTCTGCCATCCAATGGGGCGGTGGTGGTTGCCACCAATTGCTCGGGCTCAAAGCCATCGGCGCGGAAACCGGCAAAGGCAATATTGATCCACTGATCGACCACGGCCTGGGTCTCGGGCTCATCCGCGATAAATTCTGTAATCGGCTCGATATCAAGCTTTACGGCCAAGCAGTTATTATCAGGCTCATAATGAACGCGATGGACATACACCGTGCGCACATTGGCATCTGCCTTGAGGATGGGGGTGCTTTCTGCAGCGCAGTTGTCAGGACGATTGGGTTTATTGATCAGTCGCCATTGCGGCCCTTTTGCTAGTTGCAATTTTCCTAGGTTAAGGGGGGGATCGGATTATGGATTAGGGTTGATAGCGATCGCAACACAAATCGGATGTGGACGGTAACCTACAATGCCCCTCAGCCAAGAGCAACAACTGGAATACCTCTACCAGGAATCTTAGTGGTGCAGAAAACTTTTCAGCATCTTAGTCAGTCTCACCATGAGAATCTGATCACCTTGTTGAACTCTATGCGCTGCTCTAAAGCAAGCCGTTTTCGTTGAGAAGCATAGGCCTTAGGTGGACTTTTACTGGGCA
>JBHJIP010000189.1:0-21103 GCA_050043365.1 Leptolyngbyaceae cyanobacterium | reverse complement strand
GGTTGGTGGGGGCGGCTGATCTTCCCCAGGTTGTGCCCCCGGCAGTTTCATTTCCACCACTTGCCCGCTTCCTAGGCTCGTGGAGACCACCACGAAAAACGCTAGCACCCCCATCATTACGGTCAGCATGGGAATTAGGTCAATTTGGGGCGGTTTGGTTTCGTATTGCTGTCTAAATCGCATGGTGGCTAGCGATCTCCCGCTAGGGCTTCTGGGACTTGAGGCGCAACGGGTGGTGGGCTATGGGCAGACTCTGAGGCCAATAGGGCTGGTTCGTACCAATATTGACGGTAGATCAGCTCTAGCTCATTGCCCGCCTCCGAAAAATAGTCCATCTGCTGAGCTTGTAAGGTCACCATGATCCGAAAGACCAGCAGCGCCAAAATCGCCACGACCATACCGGCTGCGGTCGTGATCAAGGCTTCACCAATACCTGATGCAGCTTGGGTGGCCTGTTCGCCAGTGCCGCCCCCACCAATATTCAGACTTTCAAAGGTGGCGATCAGGCCGGTTACGGTACCGAGCAGACCGAGGAGTGGGGCGATCGCCACAATGGTTTCTAGAATTTTGTCCCCCCGGCGCATTTTGACAAACTCTTTGTCGCCCGCATTTTCTAAGGCTAAGCGAAAGGTCTCGGGAGAAGGGTTGCGCAACTGTAGCGGAGCCAATAAGAAACGGCCAATCGGGGTGTCACGGGCATGGCTGGCAATATTGGCGGCTTCGGTTAAGTCTCGACGGGTGGCGTCTAAAACCGCGTTCACAATCCGCTCTTCTCGCTGCATCAGGCGCGTCCAAAACCAGGCCCGCTCGAAGCCTGTAGCCAGGGTCAAAACCGAGCAACTGACAATCGGCACCATTACGGGGCCACCCTTGGCCAAAAAATCAAATACCGTGGTCATCGTTTAGGAATCATTACCTAGACCGCAATCTATGGCTCAGCATAGCGAAAGTCTCTAGCCCAATGATTAACACCGTGCCAGTTTCTGGTTAAACACAGGTTAATTCAGATCGTCGCTATGGGTTGAGCGATCGCTTTAATTCTGCCGCTGATAAAGTCCGAATGAGGCTAACGGGGCTCAACGGTTCAACCGCCAGTTCATTTTGGAAATAATCAGCGGTCAAGATCGGCTGATAGCGCTGATCTTGTTGCAAATGCCATTGAAAAAAGCCCAGGCTCAGCACCTCAAGGTAACGCTGGGCTAGATCAGGCCGCGCCCCAATCACAGATAACGGCAGCGGAATGCTGGCATCTGCCGTCGGATCTGCCCCAATCACAGAAAAATGGGTCGCTTGATTGATCAGTACCAAGTAACGGTCCGGCGTTTGTAACCATGTAAAGGCCCGAATCTGTTCGGGTAGGGCCGGGGCAACAGTGTCAGCCACCCCCGCTACCACCATTACTGGAATCTCGATCTCTCCATAGCCCTGGGGGCCGAACAGGGCACTACCGATTGGGTTGACGGCCAGAACTGCTTTAACCCTGGGGTCACGAAAGTCAAAATCGGTGCCAATTTCAGCCGCTTGGCATTGCAGCAGTAGAGATGCGTTGGTGTAGATCAGCCTGGGACCACAGTCCGCCGCCAGGGTTTGATTAGCCCTGAGGGGCGCACCGGCTAAGGCCAGGGCGGTATACCCGCCAAAGGATTGACCCACAAGCCCTACATTTTCAAGATCTAGGCGATTTTGCCAGGGGGTTTCCTGGGTGGCAAACTGCTCTAAATGATCTAGCAGGGCAGAAATGTCTTGGGGGCGATCGATAAACTCTTGATCGGGCACTAAGTCCTGGGCTCGGCCTTCCAGCAGTGCAGCAATTTGGTCGGCATTACTGCCGGGATGCTCTAGAACGGCCACCGCAAATCCTCGCGCCGCCAAATAGGTGCCTAAGTAGACATAGCTGTGGCGGTTATCTCCCAGGCCGTGGGAGACCACAATCACAGGAATCTGCTCGGGTAGCGGTTGCCCTAACGTGGCCTCGGGCAAATACAGATCGGCAATTACGCGCCGTTCTGGCCGATTCAGAATCTGGCGTTTGACCAGAATATTAAGCGCCCGGCGATCTACGCCGTAGGGTGGGGGTGCCTGCACCAGTGATCGAGTCGACAGCCCCTCGACGGGCTCCGCCTCAGCGGCAAGTGCGGCTAGGGAATGAACCAAGGTGCTGGCTTGCCCTGCCTGCTGAACGGTTTCTGCAACTGCATCGGCGATCGCCAGCCCCCGCAATACATCCAAACGAATCGCAGGGGTGGGAAACTGCCTTAAAAAACTTAAAACCGTTAGCCCCTCAGATGGGTCCGTTGCCGCTAGCAGTAGCGCCGCTCTGATGGCCGAAAATCCTGATAGACGGGAGGGGGTTTGCACCACGTCCCCGACAATGTTGAGCAGCGCTTCGCCCTGACGGGTATAGAGAAACTGAGATAAGACAACCGCCTCATTAATCTCAGCGGTCTCGGTATCCAAGCGGATCGGCTGATTCAGAATGTCGCGGACTTGTGCCAACTCATGGGGCGACAAGCCTAGCAACCTGACATAGGCCGCCAACTGCCGACTCAGGCCCTCGCCTCGGGCAAAGGCTTCTAAGTCATCAACTAGAATGATGCGCTCGAAGAAACCGTAGCTAACGATAATTTCGTCAGCGCTCCAACCGGGGCGTTCTAGCCCTGCCATTACGCTCAGGGTGGATAAAGCACCCAAAACCCCAGCCCGCCCCCATTGCCAAAATCCAGCGAAACGCTTTGTGGACATTGGAACACGCTTACGTTAATTCCCCTTCAGTTTGCAAAAAGCCAAGCAACCCCTCACAGGCATCTAACAGTAAATCGATCACATAGCGAAACCCGTCTTGCCCGCCATAATAGGGGTCGTGAACGCCTCGGTCCGGATGATGGCTGCAAAAGTCGCACATCTTGCGAACTTTATGGTGGTATCGCCCAGTTGGATCAACGCGCAGAATATCCCGATAGTTTTGGTCATCCATGGCCAAGATCCAATCGAAGCGCTCAAAGTCATCCGCCTGGAACTGTCGAGCTTGCCCCGTAAGGGTAATCCCCTGCTGCTTAGCTGCAGCCGCCATGCGGTGATCGGGGGGGCTACCAATGTGATAGCTTGACGTTCCGGCAGAGTCACATTGAACTTGCTCGGCCAACCGTCTCTGCTGAAGCAGATGGTTCATGATGTTTTCCGCAGAGGGCGATCGACAGATATTCCCCAAGCAGACAAACAGTAGTTTGGTCACGCGTCCTACACCCGAATTATTTGGAATAAGCCTTACAAGTTGGGCAAGTTGAGCCCACCGGTTAGGGTTTCCATGCGCTCTCGCATCGTTTCGGTGGATTTTTGATAGGCATCCTGCATGGCTGCAGTCACCAAGTCAGATAACATCTCTGCCCCTTCATTCAGGGCATCTGGAGCAATCACAACCCGTCGAGGTTCTTGGTTTCCACTCATGACAACAGTAACCAAGCTCCCCCCAGCCTGACCTTCAATTTCCATTTGCTCCAACTCTTCCTGAAGTTGCTTAGCCCCTTCCTGAATTTGCTGGGCTTTCTTGAAGGCCTCGGTTAACTCCTTCATCTTGCCGAGACCGAAGCCAAACCCTTGTCCTTTTGTCATGTTGAAACCTAACTTTGAAATACCGTGTGGGGCCGCTCATTTAGAGCCACTTGATTTTAGAGGATGTTTGAAAAGTTCTCTACACCCCATTTGCCTACATTGCTTGAGTTCGACTTCAAACACCCTCTTATTCAATCAGGTCGCATAGCAGAGTAAGTTCGCCCCAGTGCTGAATAGGAAGCGTGGGACTTTAACCATGCCGCCGTCTGAATCTAACGTTTTAAAAATCTGTCGCCAGAGCAAGGCCACCGCGTCAATGGCTTCGACCCGCTGCGTTAAATTGAGGTAAGTCGTGGACATCAGCCGATTTCCACGCCATCCTTTGTGGAACCTCCGTCCTGCATGACCGCTTCATCTCCTGCCTCAACCGAACGCCGTAATGACTGGCGCTTATTTCTGCGCCTTTGGCCTTATATCCGCGAGCAGCGTCGGTTGCTGTGGGTCCCCTTTATCCTGCTGCTGCCCCTCTCGATCGCCAATGCCCTGCAGCCAATCCTGATTGGGCAAGCAATTTCACTCATCCGTCAAGAGCCCGTCGCCTGGTTTCTGCGCGATCGCACCCTACAAGGGGGCCTCAATCTGCTGGTGCTGATCCTGTTGGTAACCGTGGCCTTGCGGTTAGCCCTAGATGGCTGGCAGAGCTACCAGGTGCAGAAAGTGGGTCAGCGGATTACGGCCAACATCCGCAATGATCTGTTTGCCCATGTCACGGCCCTAGCGGTGCGCTTCTTTGATCGCACCCCAGTCGGCAAGTTGATTACCCGCCTCACCAGCGATGTGGATGCCCTCGGTGACGTATTTTCCACGGGGGCGGTGGGCATCATCAGCGATCTGTTTTCCATTGGTGTGCTTGCCATTGCCATGCTGCTTTTGCAGTGGCAACTGGCACTGATGCTGATGGCGATGTTGGTGCCCATCACCTGGTTGATCGTCTACTTCCAGCAGCAATACCGCAAGGAAAACTACCGCGCCCGCGAAAAGCTGTCGGACCTCAACGCTGCTCTACAGGAGAACATCGCCGGGATCAACGTGGTGCAGATCTTCCAGCGGGAACGCTACAACAGCGAGCTATTTCGGGCCACCAATCAGCAATACATTCGGGCGATCGACAAGACCATTTTTTACGACTCGGCAGTGTCAGCCACTTTAGAGTGGATTGCCCTAGTGGCGATCGCGGGGGTGCTTTGGCTGGGTGGTTTATTGGTGTTTAAAGAGGCCATCACCTTCGGGACATTGGCGTCGTTCATTATATTTGCCCAGCGCTTGTTTGACCCATTGCGGCAGTTTGCTGACAAGTTCACCTCCATCCAAGCGGGGTTTACCGCCGTGGAACGCATTACCGATCTGTTCAATGTGCCGGTGGAAATCCGCGATCCGGAACGGGAAGGCGCGCCCCAACCCATGGCCCCCGTTGAACAGGTTGAACCCAGCCTGGCATCGGAAATCCGCTTTCGCGACGTTTGGTTTAGCTATAAGTCCGATGAGTACGTCCTCAAAAACCTGGATTTCACCATTCGCCCTGGGGAGAAAGTAGCCCTAGTGGGGCCGACAGGGGCAGGTAAAAGTTCGATCATTCGCCTGCTTTGCCGTCTCTACGATGTCAGTCGCGGCGAGATTTTGCTGGATGGCGTGAATATTCGCGACCTGCCCCAGGCGGAGCTGCGACAGCGGATGGCGGTGATTCTGCAGGACGGTTTTTTGTTTGCTGGGGATGTGAAAAGCAACATTACTCTGGGTGAGTCCTATTCCATGACTGCCGTTCAGACCGCTGCCGAACAAACCAATGTGGCCTCGTTCATCGAGCAGTTACCCCAGGGCTACAACACGATGCTGCGGGAGCGGGGAACAAACTTGTCGGGGGGGCAAAAGCAGCTTCTGGCCTTTGCCCGCGCCGCGATTCGTGACCCAGGCATTCTGATTTTGGACGAGGCTACGGCCAATTTGGATGTGGGCACCGAGGCTCTAATTCAAGAAGCTCTAGAGAACCTATTAGAGCATCGCACCGCCATTATTATTGCCCGCCGCCACTCCACGAATCGCTATGTGGATAGGATTTTGGTGCTGAAGCAAGGGGTGCTGGTAGAGCAGGGCAACCACGAGGAATTGCTGGCCCAGGGCGGGCTCTATGCCAGCCTTTACAAGCTCCAAATGCTGGAAACCTAAGGGCTTTCCCCATCTCCCCTCCTCGGAGGGATGCCCGCAGGGCGGGGTGGGTCTACCAAGCCACATAGGGTAGCTTTGCTGCCGTGGCCCGCACCGCGTCGGCCTGAGCTACAAGCTGACCACAGGCATCCCACATCCCTTCGAGAAACATCCGCTGGGGACCTGCCGCTAGGATTACCGGCAGGGTTTGGTCGCCAAATTGCACGGTCAGGGTATTGAGATCGAGGGTTAAAGGCGCTTCGGGATGCTCGGCAATCCATTGCTGCAGCGCCTGCACCACCTCAGATGTGGCCGTCACGCAGGGAACGCCCATGGCCACGCAATTGCCGAAGAAGATTTCGGCAAAGCTCTCCCCAATTAGGGCCTTGCTGCCCCAACGGGCGATCGCTTGGGGGGCGTGCTCCCGGGAGGAGCCACAGCCAAAATTGCGGTTCACGACCAAAATTTCGGCCCCTTGATATTGGGCTTGATCAAAGGCATGGGCACTGGCTTGGGCGCGATCGTCGGCAAACACCTGCTCCCCCAGCCCATCAAAGGTGACGCACCGCAAAAATCGGGCAGGGATGATGCGATCGGTATCAATGTCGTCCCCGGTTAACGGGAGACCACGGCCAGAAATCTGCGTCACCTGGGTCATGGGGCGTAAAATCCGAACGAAAAAGCCAAGACCCCATGATACTCGCTCAAACTAATAGCCGCCCGTCAAAGGATCGGGGGTGGCGCGATCGGCTGCTGAGTCAATTTTGTTGGTAATCCAGAGAGACTGGTAGGGGCTGAGGGTATAGCTATTGTCCACAGCAGTAATCGGCTCACCGCTGATCAAGTCAGTCCAGTCATCGGTGCTGACCAGATTGATATCGCTGAGCAACAAGTCTTGGGGATGCTTGCTGAGGTTATGCACACAGAAAATGCTCTGGTCTCGGGCCATGCTCTGTCGCCAAAACGCAAACAGAGCCGGGTTGAGGGGATGCAGGGTGTATTGGGTGGCGGTGGGGTGAAAGGCTCGCTGGCGGCGACGAATATTGATCAGCCGCTTCAGCTCCTTCAGCACAATTGCATGGGGGGAGGTGGGCTCCTTGAGTTGAGCCGTTAAGTCATCCAGTTGCCACTTGTAGCGGTTAATGGTGCGCTTGCGGCCCGTTTCGGCCACCCCATCGTTGTAATTGCGCGTCGCCAACAGGCTATGGATATAAAAGGCGGGAATGCCCTCTAGGGACATCATGATGGTTTGAGAGCAGAGAAACCGCTGGATTTGCCATTCGTCTTCCCCTGCGACGGTGCCCTGCATGGCATCAAATAGCGAAATATTGATCTCATAGGGAGACTCGCTGCCGTCGGCCCGACTGCGCATGCTGATCTCGCCGCCGAAGTGTTTCATTGTGTCTAAGAGGCTGCTGTATTCTTCAGCGGCTAAAAGCCCCTCTGCCGGACGCATGCCAATGCCGTCATGGGAGGCGGTGAAATTGAAGTAGGCACAGCCGATCGGGGCCGGAGGCATACTCATCATCCAGGTCTTGAGGTGCTCGGATTTTCCCTGCATCAGGGCATTCAGCAGCAGCGGCGGCAGGCTGAAGTTATAGACCATGTGAGCCTCGTTGCGATTACCGAAGTAGCTCAGGTTTTCGCGGTTGGGCACATTGGTTTCAGTAATGATTGCAATGCCCGGATCGAGGATCTGCAGCAGCTCCCGCAGCAGACGAATGATGGCGTGGGTCTCTGGCAAGTGGATGCAGTGGGTGCCTAGTTTTTTCCAGAGGTAGGCGACGGCATCGAGGCGAACATAGCGAGTCCCGGCGGCCACATAGTTCAGGATGATTTTGACGTATTCCAGCAACACCTCTGGGTTAGCAAAGTTGACGTCAATTTGGTCGGGGCTAAAGGTGCTCCATACATGCTTTGTACCGCTGGGGGTTGCTAAGGGCGTGAGTAACGGCAAACTGCGGGGGCGCACCACCTGTGAAAGGTCTTGTTCGGGGTCAGCCTCAATCAAGTAATCCTTACCAGGGGCTTCCCCAGCCTGGAACTGCTTCACCCATGCGTGCTGGCTGGAAACATGGTTAACCACCAAATCCACCATTAAGTTGAACTGGTGGGCAATGTGCTGGATATCCTCCCAAATCCCCAGGTTGGGATCCACCTGGGTGTAGTCAATCACGGCAAAGCCATCGTCAGAGCTATAGGGAAAGAAGGGCAGGATGTGCACCCCGGTGACGGTGTCTTGGAGATGGGCATCCAAAAAGTCGGCCAGCACCGCCAAGGGCGATCGCCCGTCATCACTACAGATGGTGTCGCCGTAGGTGATTAACAAGATGTTGTTGTGGTTCCACTTGCGCAAATCTTCATGGCCCACCTGCTGCAAATTGGGCAGTAGCAGCTCAAACAGTCTTTGGGTCAGGGGCTCCACCACGTCAGGGGGATAGACGATTTGCAACAGGGGTTTGACCCGCTGCGCAAAGGGGATAAACTTCTCGTCTGAGGTGATGCCCATCTGAATCGCTCCTCTCCACAAATTCACTCGTCAATGCTGCATTGGCCCCGCGATGCATCACTGTAGCGTGGGCATCGGGCTGCCGTGTCATCGTTCTATGATGAGTGGCCTCAGGGTATCGGGATGTGTAATTTGTGGCAATCTAACGACAGCCCTGACGCCCTCATCTCTCTACTTTCTCTATGGCTCTACCCGATTCCGCGATTACTGCCCTTAAAGGTGGCCTGGTTGTGTCTTGTCAGGCCCCGGCTGAGTCTCCCCTCCATAATCCGCTGGTGATCGCGGCCATGGCCGAGGCCTCGGTGCAGCGGGGCGCGGTGGGGGTGCGGATTGATAGCCCTGACCATATTCAAGCGGTGCGATCGCGGGTTACCGTGCCGATCATTGGCCTATGGAAACAGGTTCTGCCTGGGTCGGACGTTTACATTACGCCTCAGTTTCACCATGCCCAAGCCGTTGCCGCTGCCGGAGCCGACATCATCGCCGTCGACGCCACGGAGCGCACCCGCCCTGGGGGTGAAACCCTAGCGAATTTAATCAGTCGCATCCATGGTGAACTGGGTAAGCCGGTGATGGCCGATATCGACACCCTGGCCTCGGCCCAGGCGGCGGCAGCGGCAGGGGCAGACTGCATCGGCACCACCCTCTATGGCTATACCCAAGCCACCCAGGCGTTCACGCCTCCCGGCTTTGAGCTGTTGGAAACAATGGTGAAAACCTTTGATATTCCCTGCATTTGCGAAGGCGGGATTGCGGCCCCAAACGAGGCCCGCCAGTCTTTAGATATCGGGGCCTATGCGGTGGTGGTGGGCACTGCGATTACGGGCATTGACAAGCTGGTGGAAAACTACCGCGCCGCCCTGGGCTGAACCGCGCGATTGGGCTCTACGGCTGAAGTAAAGCGATAGGCAAAGCTCTCCTCAAAATCATCTGTTGCAACGAACTGATCGAGTTGTGCGGTCAGATCTGCCACAGGGGTTGCCCGCCCTTGCCAAAAGGCCTGGGATTTTTCCCAAACTCGATCGCCCACCTCGCGCCCCAGCTCACGTCCGATTAAATCCCCTGGGGCAAAGTGGATACCCCCATAGCGGCGAGACATGCCGGCTTCATCAGCAGCGTCTGAGAAGGTGGCCCAAGTCAATTCCACCGGTTTGTGCATGTACTCCACCTCTGAATACTGGAAGCGATCGCTATAGCCAAAGGCATCGCTGTCGGTGAATGCGGCCAGCACCTCTGCCGAAGCGGCGCTAAATGTACTGTGACCTGAGACAAATTCAGCAAAGGCGGGGGACACAAAGCAGGCAGCCTGGTAGGGCATCCAGTCTTCACCATTAATCCACCGAGTGCCCTCGTAGGGACCGGCCCAAGCTCGGATGCGCTGGCCCCGAAACAGCTCTTGAATGGCCGTAATCGGTCGCACGGAGTCGTAGTCGCGCTTGATGCCCCAAGCCAAGATGCCTGCGTCCAGATTGGCGTTGCTGAGGGCAAAAAAGAGTTTGGCATCCTCATCCAGGGTGTGCTCATCCCGCAAGGAGACCACCTGACCAAATAGCGCCCAATGGCCTGGCGGAAATTCTGAGGAAGGACCGTCCGCCCAATATTCAGCCATGGCCTTTTGGGGCTGGGTCAAATGGGCGCTGACCGCCACAATGTCTAGGGCCTGTTGCGTAAAGGCTTCCGAGGGGTAATAGGCGGGTTCAGCACTGGGGATGATCGGCTCGCCATCGTTGAGGGCAAAGGGCATGACATTGCCCCAGTGGGGACCGATGAAGGTTTGAGTGGTGTAAAACCCGTTATCGATACAGCCCCCTTGGAAGTTGCCGTTGGGGGTGGCCAAGGGTTGCCAGCGATTGAGATCCACCACTTCATTGGGGCTGTTGACCGGTTCATAGCCGGTGTAGTCGGTGTAGGCACCGGGGTGGCGATCGCCCAGTTGATTGGCTCCATCATCGTGGCGGTAAGCCAATACGGCTGCTGTCGCTAAGTTACCCAACCCAGCAGGCGTATAAGGATCGGTGGTGGTCATGCTGGGGTCGAACCCGTAGTTGCCCATCTGCCAGTCAAAGGTGTCGACCATATCGGGAAAGAGATCCACTAAAACCCGATAGGCGGCATAGCTCATTGCCTCGGTTTTATCGCCTAAGCCATCGCCTGCAGGCCACTGGCGGTAGCGATCGCCCAACAGACTACCCACCGCGGTATAGCTATACTGGCTCCAGGCTTCGTATTGGGCCGTGTGGATCATCGCCAGGGCACGGGCAGCTGCGGGTGGGCCAGGGGGAAGGGCGCGAATCGCATTCAGGGCGACGTTGTCCCAAAAGATCACGGCATTTTGGGTCTCTAGGGGATAGCCCACCGGCAATTGGTCGATTTGGGTAATGCGCTCAACCGACTGGGCTACACCGAGATCACCCATCAAACCCACCAGCGCGAGACTTAGGACCAAGCCGCACAACAGTTGCAAGCTAAATCGACGGGCTTGATGGATCGGTTTAAACATCTTAAAGATCACTGCAGGCTTTTTGGGCAAGAAAATTAGACCACAGGTGACCACGGTCTGAGGTAACTGAATTTCGGAAAAACCTGGGAGAACAGCAGCTTAGGAAGTTCTTAGGAAAGAAAATACCCGTTCTCTAGGCCCCCTCATTCCCCCATTGCTGGGTGTCGTACGTCCTCTGGCTCCCCCATCATTGGGGGCTGGGGGGCTTTCTTTGGGTATGAAATTTTCGAGAAATGACCCTATTAAAATGCTGGCTTGCCCGTTGGCCGTGCTTAAGACAAAATCGCGCCCGCACTTTCCCGACCCACTTTTCCTGATCCAGTAAGTGGTACTGAGTCCAGATCCGGTAAAGTCGGGTCAGATGCGGTTTGAAAAGTCTTCATGCCCAAGCCATCCTCCCGCACCCACGCTTATCAACTGCCGCTAAAGCTCCCCTTGCGGCTGACCTTATTGGCCGCGTTTACCCTGCAGGTGGCGGGGGCCGTCAGCTTAGTCGGTTATCTGTCCTTCCGCAGCGGGCAGCGGGCCGTGAGTGATTTGTCGTCTCAACTGCGCAGTGAGTTGACCTCCCGTATTGAGCGGGAATTACGGACCTATTTTGAAACCCCCCACGAACTCAATCGTCTCAATGCGGCTGCTTTTGCCCGAGGGGAACTGGATATCATCAACAGTCAATACGGTGAGGGGCAACTGTACCAACAGATGAAAATTGCCCCAACCGTGGCTTTTGTCTACTGCGGCAGCGCCAATCGAGGCGAGTTTTTTGGGGTTTTACGCACCTCTAACACCAATGCCCGGGGACCGGCTTCCAACACTGATCTGCTGCAGTTGTCCTATAGCAATGGTGAGACTGGGTTTCTGAGGCAGTATTACCAATTGGATGTGAATGGCGATCGCACCCATCTAATTCGCCAGACAGACCAACCCTACGATGCCCGTCAACGCCCTTGGTACAGTGCGGCCACCTCTCGCCAGAGACCGGCTTGGACCGACATCTACATCGCCTTTACCACCGGACTCCCCAATATCACCGCCAGTTTGCCGGTGTACGACAAATCAGGGCGGCAACTCCTGGGGGTCTGTGGCACTGACGTGGTGCTCCCTGACGAGTTTCGTAACTTCTTGCGTGATCTAGACATCGGCGAAACCGGACAAGCCTTTGTGGTAGATCGCGATGGCACCTTGATTTCTAACTCTACGAATGAGCCCTTGATGAAGGGAGAGGGGGATACCGCCACGGCTCTGCCCGCAGTGGAAAGTCAGGATGATCTGGTCCGGGGGACAGCCACATATCTGCAGAATCGATTTGGGGGCTTTGAGCAAATCCAAAATGCCCAACAATTGGAATTTCAACTGAATGGGCAACGGCAATTTTTAGAAGTGGTGCCCTTTCAAGATCAGTTTGGATTGGACTGGCTGATTGTAGTCACCGTCCCCGAAGCGGACTTTATGGGACAAATCGCGGCCAATACCCGCAATACGATCATTTTGGCCCTCGTGGCGTTGGGCATGGCCATCACCGGCGGGGGCATCGTCGCCCGCTGGGTGACGCAACCGGTGCTGAATCTCACCCGTGCCTCCAAAGCCATGGCCCAAGGCAATTTAGCCCAGCATGTGGATGAGAGCACCCCGATTATTGAATTGGAAACCCTGGCCCATTCTTTCAACAGCATGACCGGGCAGTTGCACGACTCATTTGAAGCCCTACGCCAAAGCGAAGCCACCAACCGAGCCATTGTCACCAACATCCCTGATCTAATGATTTGTGCCCGCAGGGATGGCACTTATCTGGATATCGTTGGCAGCGATCGCCTCAAAAACATCTCTGGTACCCAAAAATTTAGCCCCGGCAACACCGTCCAGGACTCCCTGCCTCCGGATTTAGCGGCCTTGCGCATGCACCATATTCACCAAGCCCTAGACACTGGCGAACCCCAGGTTTATGAACAGCGCCTAATCTTGGATGGGCAAGCCCAGGATGAGGAAGTCCGGGTATTGGTCTTAAGCGAAGCAGAAGTGCTGATCATGGTGCGGGATATTACCGCCCGCAAGCAAAATGAAAAACTCAGGGAAGAGAACTTACGGCTGGGAACCGAGCTAGACGTGGTGCGGCAAATTCAGCAATTGATCCTCCCCAAGACCGAAGAATTAGAACGGGTCAGAGGGCTGGACATCGCCGGGTTCATGGAACCCACCAGCTTCGTCGGCGGAGATTACTATGACGTGCTGGAAACCGATAATGTGGTCACCCTCGGAATTGGCGATGTCACCGGCCATGGCTTAGAGAGCGGCATGCTGATGCTGATGACCCAGACCGCTGTACGCACCCTGCAAGAGATCAGGGAACGGGATCCGGTGAAATTCTTAGATACGCTAAACCGCACCCTCTATCAAAATGTGCAGCGGATGAATTCCGAGAAAAATTTAACCCTGGCTATCCTCAACTATGCCGAGGGGCGTGTCAGCATCAGTGGGCAACATGAAGAGACCTTGGTGGTGCGGGCCGATGGCAAAATAGAGCGCGTCGACACCATGGACTTGGGCCTGCCCATTGGCTTGGATGATGATATCGCTGACTTTATTGATCACACCTCAGTAGCCTTGGCCCCAGGGGATGGGGTGGTGCTTTACACCGATGGCATCCCAGAAGCCTACAATCCAGCCAAAAAGCAGTACGGTATGGAGCGGCTCTGTCATGCGATCAGCCAGCATTGGCAAAACTCTGCAGAAGGTGTCAAGCAAGCTGTAATTAAGGATGTACGCGACTTTATTGGTTCGCAAAAGGTGTTTGATGACATCACATTGGTCGTTCTTAAAAAGCAGTAAAGCGTAGTCAGGAGTGCATGACGATGCCTCAGATTTTTGGCGATTTCATCGAAACCTTTCCCCCTGACCATGATTCCTTAGAACTCACTTTCACCCCCACCTCCCAACGCATCCAAAATCTCTGGCGAAATCGTCGCCTTTCCGCCCATTTTGTGGCAGATTACTTTACCAACTTCCTACCTTCTGGCAAGGGTAACTTGGCCGCGGAGAACCAGATCAAGGAAGCCAAGGGTGCGATCAGCTATGTGGCTAATGAGCTTCTAGAAAATGCCATGAAGTTCAACTTCGCTACGGCATCTTATAAGGTTAAATTTGGCATTCACTTCTTGGATACAGCCGAGATAATTGCCGTTTTGTTCGCCAGTAACAGCATTGAGCAAGCTGTAGCACAAAAATTCCAAGAATTCATTCAAGAACTGCTGGCCTCTGATCCAGAATCATTCTACATGCGTCAAATTGAGGCCAGTGCCGAAGATGAAAATGCGGATATGTCTGGACTCGGGTTTTTGACTATGATCAATGACTACCAAGCAAAGCTGGGCTGGCGATTTGAACCGGTGTCTTCAGATGCCGAGATTTGGGCTGTAACGACTATGGCGCAAATCAAGGTTTAACCAGGGAACAGGGAGGCCAGGTATTGGCTGATACAATATTGACCGTTATCTCAGTTTGAAATGACAGGCTAAATAAAGACGCCAATAGCGTTTTTACGGGATAATCCAAATCTGTTCTTGGGCATTTATTTTGAGGAGGAAATCGTTGCAATGAGCGTACAAGAAATCAAAGACGAAGACTACTGCGTGCGCTATGACACAGATACGGTAACAGTCAAGTTCCAGGGAGAGCTGGCCCTCGGAGGACCCAAAGAATATGCACCGATCAACACCTTGCTTCAGGATGTCGCTAACCATGATCCTGAGGTCATGACCATCGATCTGAAGGAACTTGCCTTTCTGAACAGCTCCGGCATCAGCATGATTTCTAAATTTGTGCTGAGTTTACGAAAGAAAAAGACGGTTCAACTGGTGGTTTTGGGCTCTAGAAACATGCCCTGGCAAGGTAAATCGCTCAAGAATTTACCGAAGTTTCTGCCCAGTTTAAAGCTAGAGGTCGAATAAGGTCTTAAGTCCTCAAATCGGGAAGAGATGTGGCACTGGTTCTGACTGTTTAGGCTGATGTCTTAGCCGCTTCATTGATGATGGGTCGCAATGAATTCACTGGTTCACTATCTCCAGGATGGCCTGTATGTCGTCATCAGCTTTGTGATTACGATCGCGGGGGCGGCAGGTCTATATCTGATCTTTTTCTACCTGCTGCGATCGCTCTTTCGCAAATTTGAGCGCGACATCGCCCTGGTCACCCTAAATGTCTCTGCCTATCCTGCCCTAGCTTTATTTGTACTCACCTGCCTCAAAATCACCTCCCAACGGTCTGCGATTTTGACCTCAATGGTGTGGCTCCATCGTCTCTTTTTAGGGGCGATTATTCTGACCGCCAGCTACTGGGCCTTGCGCCTATTTAAACAAGTGCTGGTGTATTACCTCAAGGAATATGCCTCGACCACGGAAGCCATGTGGGATGAGGTTTTAATTCCCCTTTTGGAAGGGGTTATTCCTGTGGTTTTGGTGATTGTGAGTGGTTCCGCCGTCTTGCAGCTCAGCTTTGGCTTAGACCTCACTGGCGCTTGGGTCACCCTGGGCGGTGGGGCCTTTGTAATTGGTTTTGCCGTCAAAGACATCTTGGCTAACTTTTTCAGCGGCATTGTGCTGCTGCTCGATAGCCCCTTTCAGTTTGGGGATGTACTACGCATTGATGACGATGGCAGTGGGAACAGCGGCCATTTGGGGATTTTGCGCAAAATTGGCGTGCGGGTCACCCATCTCTACTTATTTGAGCTGCATACGGAGGTGTACATTCCCAACAGCGTCATGCAGAGCCACAAGATCACCAACCTGAGTCGACCGATTGAGCCGGTCTATTTCTCCACACCGATAGAATTTAACCCCAATTGTGATTTAGAGCGGGCAAGGCGAGTGATGCAAGAAATCATCCAAGCTCACCCCGATACCTTGGGCACCATTGAAACCAAATTGGCCTGCCTGGATTACTACTACAACTGGGAGGACGGGGCCGATAGCTTTTTAGAGAAAAAAGAAAATGGGCGGCTACGGCTCCATGCAGAGAATGCCGTCAATGAGAGGCTAGAGGACATTGAGCAGGCCCTGGAAGCCCTGATTTTGACGCTGCAGTTTTTAGAAAAGGGGGGCCTCAATCGCGAAGACATCGAAACGGTACAGCAAGAATACGACGCGATTCTCGATTTAATGGGGTTCAAGGTGGTTCAGCCGGTGCCCCCGACCCAGCGCTCTTTTTGGCGATTGAAACAGCAGCCGGTGCCGGTGCATATCGAAGAAAACCACACCGGAGTTACGCTGATTGAACTGGTGCGGAACTGGTACCGGGTCTGGCTGCGGGACCCGAATGTGGTGGATCAAGATGAATACGTGTTGTCAGAAGTCTGGGAGCGAAAAATTGATCTGTTAAAGAAGCGGGCGCAGGGGCTACATCAAAAAATCAGCCGCCCCCAACGTGAAGAAACCCGCCTAGATGACTATGTAAAAGAATTGGTGCGCTGGCTGCGCGATCGCTTCAAGCAGGCCCGCAGTGAATGGCAAGATCCCGATGTGCGCATGGAGCGGGTCATTCATGAGGAAGGGCACACCTATATCCAGTTCTCCCTGGGCTATTACGTCGATGACATTCGCCTCGAAGATGGGGAACGGGGGGTGCGCATCAATAGCGATATTCATCGAGAAATCATGCGCCACCGCAAGGCAGATTGCCAACTCACTGTGTGAGCGAAAACTCAAGGCCAGGTGTCTTGAGCCGTGGCGGGGCGGAGGTAGCAGTTGGGGGGTAAGGGGACGATTGTTTCAATATCCCGACTAGCCCGAGGCGTAATGCGGCAGACTAGACTCATTGCTCAGGATAGCGGCTGCGAAGACGTTGACGAATAGCATCAATTTCTAAAGAGGCGTCTAAGAGTTCGCCCCGCTCTGCTTCGTCAGCACCGAGCAAGATTTCGCTACGGAGTGCTTCAAAACGACCTTGATATACTTGCTCACGCTCAGCCAGGGCTTGTAGACCAGCTAAAAAGATTTCATCAAGGGAAGTGTATTTGCCACTAGCAATCTGGCGATCTGCAAACTGCTGTAGCTCAGGTGGGAGTGATAGCGCCATTGCTGAGTTGGCATGGTTTGCTGATGTCGCTTTTAGTTTAGCGTGTAGTCCAATAAGAGCAGATTTTGCCACTAACCGGCCCAAATGCATATATAGCCAATGCCGCAAAGCTTGCGGCATTGGCGACGCCAGAAAGCCTTTGGATAAGAACTTAGCGCTTTCAAGCGTGCCGGAGGCTTTCTGGCCAGAGCTATATATCCACTGAGCTGGTTATTCATTTCTGGTAGCAAAACTCAAGGAAGCTGAAATAACACCAGGGTGGATTAATCAGAACTCCGCAACAGTTTCAAGGGTTTTAGGATGGGGGCGTCGTAACCGTGTTAGCGCTGTGGCGAATCTTTGTGGGTTAACTCAACCGCAGTTGGAGCAAGCAAAGCAGATCATCTTCAGTCGGGGGCGTTTGCTGGAGCGTCAACTGTATCGCTATTTCTTTGAGGAAGGCGATCGCACCGCCGCTCTGCAAGCATTGCTGGCTTACCAAAATCCAGACGGGGGCTTTGGCAATGGTCTGGAGCCTGATTTGCTCTGCCCAGGCAGCTCGGCGATCGCCGCAGAAACGGCCCTGTTTATGTTGGATCTGCTGGACTACCGAGCGCCGGATATCATCGTGCCGCTATTGGATTGGTTAGCGGCGAATCAAGATGAGGCGGGTGGCATGGTGCACCCGCCTCAGGACTTGGCGCAATATCCCTATCAGCCCTGGTGGGACAAGGATGATGCGAGTCGGGTGTTGGTGTTGGCGGCGCAGTTAAAAGACTGGCAGGAGACGAAGCCCAGTTTCTTTGCGAAGGCGCGGCAGTTCTATGAGCAGGACGGTGTGCCGGAGCAGCTGAGTTTTTACAGCTACCCGACTTTTGCGTATCTGAAGCACTATCAGCAAACGGCGGCGGACGAGGCTGCTTTTGCAGGATTGGTGGAAAAGTTGCCGGTTGTTTTAGCAGAGAGCGCGGATCATTTTCCGTTGTTTGGCCGTTATTGGTATTACGCCCAGGGTGATGCGGCGGCGGGGGTGATGGAGCGGGCGGTAGCAGCGGTGGTTGCAGGGTTTGGGCCGGAAGGGGGGCTAGCGAACCCGTATTCGGACTTGCCTTGGTGGCAGCCGATTTTTACGTTGGATAGTTTGATCTTGTTGAAGAAGGGTGGGCATTTGTAAGTAGGGTGATAGGAAGGAGCGACTAAACTTAGATCACTGTTGTTATGGATGGCCCATGACGATCGCGACTCAGCGCTTCACGTTAGAAGAGTATCTGGCCTATGACGATGGCAGCGACGTTTGCTACGAGTTGGTGAATGGGGAGCTGGTGTCGATGGGGTTAGGAACAGGACGCCATGGTGCCATCATCAAGCGGTTAGAGCGCATTTTAGACAATGAGATTGCCCGGTTGCAGCAGCCCTGGATTGCTTTGGCAGGGACGGTGGGGCTGCAGTCGCCTCGGGGAGAGGCTTGGGATACGGTACGCATCCCGGATGTGACGGTATTGACGTTGACGCAGTGGGAGGCTTTGCAGGACCGGGAGGCGGTGGTGCGGTTGAATGAGCCGCCCCCGGTGTTGGTGGCTGAGGTGGTGAGCGAATCGACAAAGAGTACGGATTATCGGGCAAAGCGGGCGGAATATAGCGTATTGGATATTCCGGAGTATTGGGTTGTTGACCCTTTGAAGGCAGTGGTGACGGTTTGTACGTTGCTGGAGGGGTGGTACGAGGCGGTGGAATACAGGGCTGAGGAGGCGATTTCGTCTCAGATGTTTGCAGGCTTAGCTCTAACTGCGGGCAAGATTTTGCAGGGATAACTGAACAGGCTAAGGTTCGTTACTGAGACCATCCAGAGCCGCGATCAAAGCATTGAGTGCCATGTTGTCGGCAAGGTCCGTGGTGACTTGAATCAAAGCTGCTTTACCGGCCTGCTTCAGCCGTTCGGGATTGCGCAGGTCGCGGGGCAAGTTGCGAAATTGCTGGCGCAGCTTTTGCCAGCGTTGGGGCTGAGTTTGCTGAACTTGGACAATTTCACCATTGATGATGTCAGGGGTGGCGTCGGGATGCTTTTGCTGGAGTTCGTCTAACAATTGGAGCACCCCTTCAAGGGCTTCCTTGATTTGAGGGTCGCTGGCGTATTTGTGGATCACGGCATCGCCACCAGCGGTGGTTTCAACGATTTGAACGTTCTGGGCGTTGATTTGGTACTTGGAATCGCTCATGGGTTGGTAATACTCCGTGTGTTGTTGTTTGAGGCGATCGAAATTCATCTGGCGGCCTTCTGAGCGTTTATCCCATTTCCAGCGTTCAAAGTCTGGATCATCTGCCTCTGGGTCAAAGCTGACAGGGGTGACAATAGCGATGAGTTGGCGCACAGACACATCTTGATAGCTCTTGAAGCAGGGGATTTCGTAGCGTTTCCGTTGAAGACAACCGTAGAGATTTTCGAGCTTAAAGAAGTGAGGTTCTTCGCTGTCGCGGCATTCTTCACAGTTGCAGGGCACCTGCTTAGCAACTTTGATCTTTTCAAAGGAGTCATTGATTTGGTCAATCTCATTGGCCACCACGCTAAAGAGTTCTTTGCGGTCGATGCCAGAGACTTTGATGAAAAGTTCACCTTTATAGGGGCGGTAGGTTTCGAGCACTTCGGCGCGGGCACGACCGTTGTTGAGTACCACGCCGCTGCGCCAAACGATTTGCTGCTGCTCAATCCAGCGGTGCAGTCGCACGATTAGCTGAGTAATCACCCCCTTGGGCATGAACTCATACTCGTAGCGCAGCATCAAATTGGTTTCTTTGTCCCAGCCGTAATCGGGAGGCGTAAACTCCAGCAGTTGGGGGGCGATGTAGTGGGCGGCCAAGCCAGGGATGGGATAGCAAAGGTTAAACTTTTGCATCAGTTGCAGCAGCTCATCACCAAGGTTGGCATAGTCCTGCTGCCAGATCGCTTCGGCGGTCTCGCGGGTGAAAACGCCTTTAGCTTGGGCCACGTCTTTGTTGGTGGTGATGGCATAGACGGCGTTAGTGGCCCATTCCGGTCGCAGGATCACCAGATGCTTGAGGACGGCATCGCTTTGGAAATGCAAACAGATGCCGAGCTGATGGAGAAAGGCGCTGATGCGGCACATTTCATCGCGATTGGTAACGTCATTGCGTTCACAGAGGGCAAAGTAGTCACGCTGATCAATGAAATTGCGGGCGTCGTTTTCGAGAGCATAGCGGACGCGGACCCACTTTTTCGGTAGGGGCTGGCCGACATGATCGAGGCGGGTAATGTAATAGCGAATGGCGTCTTTGATCGCCTCTAAACCGCGCCCGTCGTTGAGGTTGGTGGGAAAGAATTCTTTGATGTGCTGAAACTCCCCCCGCAGTTGCTTTTCGTTGACGTTGCAGGGGCGATTATTCTTTTCGTTTTGGATTACGAGCACAGGGCTATCGCCCCCAAACAGCTCAATGGAGCTGAGCCAGTAGGGGAAGTCAGTGTTTTCTTTGCGTTCGTCGGCGACGAGGGCGTATAGGGCGCGTTCGGTGAGGAAAAATTGATGGGTTTGGTGGTAGATTTCTTGGCCCCCAAAGTCCCAGAGATTAACCCGAAAGTCTTGGTCATCCGCCATCGGGAAGCGCCACTGAATCACCTCGATACCGTGGGTGGATTCTTCTTCGGGGTTAAGTTCGTAGTCGGGATTTTGAATCTTCTTGGCCAGGGAGGTTTTACCGGCTCCGCCTTCGCCGACGATTAGGAATTTGGCTTCGTAGAGTGAATCATCATTCTCATCATTTTGAGTTGCTTCGATGAAGTCAAAAATAGCCTGTATGTCTTTTGCATGTATCCAACTGTTGGGTGCACCAAGGATCTCAGGCGGAATTGGGAGTGGGTTACCACTTAGATCAAGGTTCTCTAGGGGCAACTTTTGAATAACAACTGGTAACTCGGAAAACTTATTACGGTACAAATCGAGAGATTTGAGATTGGTGAGTTGTCCAATTTCTGGGGGAACTTCACTCAGTTGGTTCGAGCTGAGGTAAAGATGCTGCAGATTGGTGAGTTGTCCAATTTCTGGGGGAACTTCACTCAGTTGGTTCGAGCGGAGGTCTAGATGCTGCAGATTGGTGAGTTGTCCAATTTCTGGGGGAACTTCACTCAGTTGGTTAGATCGGAGGACTAGATCCTGCAGATTGGTTCGCTGTTCTCCTTCTGGGCGAACATCCCTCAGTTTTTTCAACAGGCGATTTTCCGCCTGCAGGTTGGTAAGCTTATTTGCTTCTGGACGAACTTCCCTAAGCTTAGTCATGAAGAGGATTGC
>JBHJIP010000188.1:0-6599 GCA_050043365.1 Leptolyngbyaceae cyanobacterium | reverse complement strand
CAATTGCAAGGTGCAAAACCTCTAAATCGGTTCCTATGAGGAATTGATTATTGCCAGCCGCGCCCCTGTCGTCTTACCGTGCGCATTCTCGACCCAACCCGCATCTCCCTTTCGGGGGGTTTGGGGTTGCTAGGCCCCCATATCTGGGGGTTTGGGGGCCAGCCCCCAATTCCGATATTGGCTCTTCTGGGGAACAAGCAACTTACAAACCCCTTGTCTAAAAAGCGGTAGAACGAATTTTGCGTAAAGAATAGCTTAGACGAAGGGCAAGCCAACGGTGGCCAGAATGGCGGGGACTAGCGATCCATCCAGCGTTGCAGCGGGGTTGTCATCGGTTCGACAGATTGAGTCGCTCCAACAAGAGCATCCTTTTACAGCAACTACGCTTTGCCAAGTGTGTTCTCACGTCACCCTATCAACTTTCCAGCATCAGGATGTTGGCCTAGAAAAGGCATGGGCTTAGCAATGCCATGTCCTTGAACATAGTCCACGCCGAGTTCTTTAAGCTGGGTCGCAGTCCTCGCATCTTCAACACGCTCAGCAATCACCTTAACCTTCATTGCCTGCCCAATATTACAGATCGAAATCACAATGGCGCGATTGATTGGCTCATTCAGCTTTTGAATAAAAGCACCATCAATTTTGATGTAATCCACAGGTAATTCCTTGAGATATCCAAACGAAGACATCCCACTTCCGAAATCATCTAAGGCAAATTGACACCCTAACTGCTTTAGTTCTCGCATGAAGATCGTGGCACGGATTAAGTTTGAAATTGCTGCTGTTTCTGTGATTTCAAAACAGATTTTCCTGGGGTCAATACTTCCTTTTGACAAGGTCCTTTTAAGGAATTTCAAAAACCGCTTATCACTTAAGCTAACCCCTGAGAGGTTGATGTTGTAGAGCATTTCAGAATCAATCTGGGACTGACTCAACATTTTTAAGAATCTGCAAATCACCCAAGTATCAATCTGGGTCATACGGTTATAGCGCTCAGCCGCTGGGATAAAAGCCATGGGCGAAACTAATTGCCCCTGTCCATCCAACATTCTGACCAAGAGTTCTGTATGACGATGAAATCTGGCACAGCCGTCTGCCGTCGCAATTGGTTGATGATAAAGACAGAAACGGTTGGTTTCGAGGGCTTGGTCAATGCGTAAGCACCATTGCTGCTGATCCCGCTGCTGGGACACCATGGCATCATCGGCACGGTACACATGGACTCGATTGCGACCGGCTTCTTTGGCGGCATAACAAGCGCCATCAGCGGCAGCTAGGACTGCTGCTATGTCATTGCTCTTGGGTGTAACTTCCACTAAACCAATGCTGGCCCCCACCGAGAATGATTGGTTTTCCCAAATAAAGCGATGTTCTCGAACAGACTGGCAGACCAAATTGGCAATGCGGCGGGCTAACTCTAGGGAGCATTGGCGCAAAAGGATAGCAAACTCGTCGCCCCCCAGACGGGCAACGGTGTCTGTGGCACGCACCTGGCTCGCCAGGATATCGGATACTTGAATTAGCAGCGCATCACCTGCAGCATGGCCACAGGTGTCATTAATCAGTTTGAACTGGTCTAAGTCGATGTAGCAGAGGACGCTAAATTCTTGCGCACTATTCAGCAATGTCTCGAGCCGACGCTCAAATTCACGGCGATTGGCTAGGTGGGTTAATTCATCATGGGTTGCTTGCCACGAGAGCTTTTGTGAAAGCAGGCGAGCCTCGGTGACGTCATGAAAAACCAGGACCGCGCCGATCATCTCGCCCTCTGCATTGCGAATCGGCGCGGCTGAATCCTCGATGCCATACTCCGTACCATCCTTTGAAATCAGAATGGTATTGCTGGCTAGCCCTACGGTAATGCCGTGCTCAAGGACTTGCTCGACCGGGTTATCAACGGGCTTACGGGTTCGCTCATTCACAATCACAAAGATATCTATTAGGGGAAGACCTTCAGCTTCTTTTTGGGTCCAGCCTGTCAGGGTCTCTGCTACAGGGTTGAAATAGTTGACGCAACCTTTAGCATCCGTTGTGATGACCGCATCCCCAATGGAATGGAGCGTTACCTGGGCGAGTTCTTTTTCTGCATGGAGCTGCCGCTCCAAACGCTTCTGCTCACTGATATTGAGAGCAACACCCCCTAAAATCTCTTTGCCCTGTAAGTCTTTGAAAGGAAACTTGTAGACCAGCCAATCATGGGGATTTCCGGCTGGATCTGGGACAGACTCAACTAGCTGCAAAGGTTTTTGAGACTGAATGACCGCTTGGTCGTTGCGCCTGTTGTTCTCAGCAATCTGTCTAGGGAGCCAATCAAAGTCGGTCTTGCCGAGAAGATCAGCAGGGGTAACGCCAAAAAAGTCTTGAAACGGTTGATTGATGTAGATGAATTGCCCCGACTCAGCATCCTTCATAAACGCTAGGGCTGGGGAGTTGTCCATAAAGGCTTGGAACTGAATTTCACCGGCTTCAACCGCAGCCAGGGCTTTATTTCGTTCCGTAACATCCGTCATGACCGCTAACGAACGTGTAATCTGCCCCTGATCATCTCGCTCTGCCGTTGCAGAAAGCAAAACATCAAACACGCCCCCCGTCTTTGTGACCATTTGGTAGGGCACGTCTTTACAGAACCCATTTTTAAAATACTCAGGCAGCACCACCTCTTTGGCATAGTGCTGGGACTCAGGGGTTAGAAAGTCAGATGATTTGCGGCCAATCACCTCATGTTCGCTGTAGCCAAGCTTTTCTAGCCAATAATCACTGACCGAGAGCAGGCAACCTTGGTGGTCAATGGAATGCAGCATGACTGGCGTCTTTTGGTAAAGCGCTCGATAACGCGCCTCGCTCACCTGCAGAGCCTTTTCCGATTGTTTACGGCTGGTAATGTCGCGAATAAGGGCAAGAATACTGCTATCACCACAGGCAGAAATACGCACTTCTTCGTAGCAGACTTGCCCCTGGCATGGAATTTCGCGCTCGTACTCCTGAACCTCACCGGTTGCCAAGGCTTTTCGCGCATGTTCCAGCTTTTGTTGAGCCAGATCTTCGGTTAGGTAGTCGTGGATGGTGGCCTCCGAGAACGCCTGCTCCCCATCCAGGAAGGCTTCTGAAACCGTGAGGTAGTTACCCTCAAGCTTCATCCACCGCATCGTATCCGGTATCGCTTTGAGTAGCGCACGGTTGACCGTCTCGCTTTGCCTAAGCGCGGCGATCGCCTCTTCTCGTGCAATTTCGAGCTGCTTGCGCTGAGTGACATCTCGAATAATGCCGAGATAACCGAGGCATTGACCTGAGCTGCTCTTAACGGCGGTGCCGACTGTCTCACCCACAAACACCTCACCTCCTTGGCGGCGGTAGCGCTCTTCATAGACGCCTTTTTCTGTTTTGGATTGAGGGTTATAGCGCTTGTGGCCTTGGGCTTGATAGCCTGCTGAATTTTCGTACAGTTGCTCAGTAGTTTGGCCTAAAATTGCGTCTGGTGAGCAATTAAAAATCTCACTAAAAGCCGGATTGACTTTGCAGACTCGCCGGTTTTTATCGGCAAAGACAACGGCATCTGGCATCGCATTTAAGATACCTTCTAAGACGGTGTTATGCTCATAAATCTGCTCGATGGCACACAAGGTATTGTCTAAGGCATATTCAAAATTTCGAGCCCTTGTGAATAGCGCATCGAGTTGCTGTTTCGACTTGACTTTATACTCTGTCAGGTTGAGTGCTTGCTTCAATGTATGCGATAGCGTGAAAGCATTGAGCGATTCTTTGATCAGCAATCCCTGAATGTCACTTTGCATCAGCTCATGCATGTTGCCCTCACTCTGGGCTTCACAGACCAGCAAAATCGGTAGCTCCGCAAAAGCTTTAGATAAATTTTTGAGTGCATCCGTAGCCTGCTGCCCTAAAACATCTGCATCAAGCAAAATCAGATCTACAGGTGGCGGGTCATTGGTCTGCTTGATTAAAGCATCTATAGATTGGGTAATTGTGATTTCAGCAGACTTAAATAAGGACTCTTGTAGCGATCTCAGCAATAAGTCTTGCGTTGTCGGATCGTTACCCACCAACAGCAAATTGGGGATACCACTCCCCTGCGCTAAGCAAACCATTTCAGGAAGGAACCCAATAAAGGATCGAATATTTTTTCAGAAAAAAGAAATGCTATGCAGTAAAGCTAGTCTTAACTAAAAATCTTCAATTATAAAAAATGTATTTCTATTTTGGCTGATTTAATTTCATCTCTATGTGATGGAGATCATTGCAATTGAACGCGGTGTTTCTATTAATAAACCTTTGGCTTGGAGCAGTAGCCCCGCTCACCATCTTCTTATTTCTCAGTGGTGTGAGCAATATGGGAAAAAGCCAAATATGCCTCCTTATCATTACACTGACATGCTTGGCTAAGCGAACAATATGTCTGCTGAAACTATGAATCGCCGTTTCCACACATCACTTTCTTGATGCTTATGATGTGAAGGCAATAGATTCGCCTCCTGATTGTTCCGACCTTTCAACGCACGCGTAAACAAGACTTTAACCCGCCCGATTTGTTTGGAATAGTTGCGGCCACTGGGGCAACTATTCAGATGATCCTTTGCAGAATCTTGACTTAGGAGCAAATGATTTTGACGGGCATTGCCCAATCTACTGCTTTCTTGAACAAGCCCAGCTACTCCAATGGCCGCCAATCGCCAGTGGTGATAAAAGCGGCCCAGTAGTAAGGATGGGCATGGCGACTGTCGGAACTGATGAGCTCTAACTGCACCTCACGTAATGCTTGGGCGCGGCCCTTGCCGCTGAGCAGTTGCTCGTAATAACTGGCCATCAACTCCGAAGTGCCAAAGTCATCCACCTGCCAAAGGCTAATCAGTTGGGTCTCAGCACCCGCAGCGGCAAATGCCCTGCGCAGCCCATATACCCCCTCACCGTTGGCAATATCACCCAGCCCGGTATCGCAGGCAGACAGCACGACCAGTTGGGTGCCAAATAGGTCGAGGTTTGAGGCTTCCAAAGCCGTCAGCACGCCATCCTCGCTACCGCTGCTGCGGGCATTAAAACCCGCCAAGGCTAGACCAGAACGCAGTAAAGGATTTTCAATATTGATTCCAGGGGGTCTGCTTCCAAAGTCACTGTCGGCGTTAACAACGCCTAAACCGCGACCCTCATCCACCTGAGGGCGCTCCACGTTCGCCAGAAAGAAACCATGGGTGGCAATGTGCAGAATGCGAGGAGCTTGAACCTGTTTGAGCGCGTTTTCAGTTGCCTGCTCTGCTGTCAGAACAGCAGCATTCGGCAGGTATTGCTGAATCGCTTCCGCCTCTGCAGCAGTACCCGGCAGGGGACCCACCTGAAGTCGGCTAAGTTCAACCGAACGCTGACCAGCCGCCCTCACCCCTGCCCCTTCTTCCAAAGCTAGGGAGCCAGAAGCCGTTTCATAGTCAGGGTTGGCGATAACCACAGCCGGTTGCCGACTGGGTTCAGTCACATCTAACTTGAGCAGGTCGCGACCACTGTTGAGATAGCTGATTTGATAGTCCTGAATGAGATAGCGATTTTCAGCAGTGCGGAGTGCATCAAAAGGAATGCGATTGAGCTGACTATCAGGGGAAATCAGCAGATGCTCGCTTCCGGTCAGATAGGGCTGAATGGGATCAAGGATCTGTTCTGAGAGGTTGCGAGCAGCGACATTGGGAGACTGGTTGAGGTTTCTCAGGCGCAAGCTAAAAGCCTGGATAGCCGCATCGATTTCAGCCGCATTGCCCAAATCCACAGTTTCAATATGGCCATTTGGGAAGAGCAGATAGACCAGGTAGCGGTCTGCCCCGGAACGGCGCTCCCGATTATCAAAAGGGCGATAGCGGGCGTACTCCACCAACACCGTATCGGTCGGAATTTGGGCTTGCACCGTGGCGATATCAACCGGTTGAGCTTCTGCCTGGAAGGCGGCACTGCGCTGGGCCAGGGTCTTTTCTAACTCCGTAGCTTCGGCTTCCAGTTGAGCCAATTGGACCTGATACTGCTGAGGAGAAGAGTTGTTTGGGGAACTAAAGGTGAGGGTGGCCAGTTGCTGACGCACTGCGGTCCAGTCATCTAGCATCGCTTGGTCAGCGGAGGTCAGATTTTGGCGCAGTTGCTGCAGGCTATCGGTACCCGCATCCAGGAGACGCCCCTTGCGGCGCAGCAGTGTGGTGAGTCCTAGGGTCTGAGCCTCTGTAGACTGCAGAGAGAGGGAAAGGGCTGAATCTGTCGTACTCGTAAGGGTGGCGTCATAGTCCTGCCGCTGTGACTCTGTCAGGGCGGTCAGGTTCAAGGCCAAATGCCACTCTTCAATCTCAAGTCCGGCTTGAAAGAAGCGGATTGTCTGCCCCCAATCCCCTTGAACCTGGTGTAGAAATGCCAGGTTGTTGAGGCTTTCGCCTACAAGGGGATGGCGCTCCCCCAACTGCTCGCGACGAATGGCCAGGGATTGCTGATTAAGGGGGTCGGCTTCTTCATTACGGCCATGAGCCTGGTAAGTAGCTGCCAGGTTGTTAAGGCTGGTGGCAACTTTCAGATGACGATCAACTAACTGCTCGAGACGAATGGCAAGAGATTGCTGGAAGAGG
>JBHJIP010000187.1:0-14112 GCA_050043365.1 Leptolyngbyaceae cyanobacterium | reverse complement strand
AACGCCATGATCAAGCACGATCTCCTCTGGCAAGCGCCTGCTTGTCCTTTGCCTGCATAGATTAGGTCTGTGGCTGGGAAATGCTGATACCAGCTCTGGCTGGTCGGCTTTGTCATGGCACTACAGAGGCCGGACCTGATAGCAGGGTGGACTTGACACGAAAGATAATCGCTGCAAGGGTTTCGCTGCTAATTGTCCACACGCCCTAGAATCCTTGTGGTGCAACGGTTGCAGCCCCTAGCAATATCATGGAGTCTGGCTGGGTAAGCATTGCCCAGCCAGACTTTCACCCATAATTGATGACGTGCTCCAGATAGACCTGCCAGCCTATTGACTGGGGTCAACCGCTCTCATTCACAAGCATCTTTAGTTTTCGTTATATTAATTAATAATCCGCTAGATTTTATTCATTTATAGGTTTTTCGAACCATGCAGCTTACGACATACCTCGCCAGGCTTTTTAAGCCCAATGTCAACCCAAACGTTCTATCACAGGCAACTCTAGCGCTTTTGAGGGTTGCGATTGGCGTCATGATGGTCCATAACGGTCAAGACAAACTGGCCGATATTGAGAGTTTTGCCCGTGCTTATGTTGAATATCTAGGGTTACCGTTTCCCATCTTTTTGAGCTATGTGGCCGCTTACACCGAGTTGATTGGCGCGCCTTTGGTTGCCTTTGGATGGTTGACGCGCCCCGCAGCCCTAGGGCTCTTTGGGACAATGTGCGTGGCCATGTACCACCATATTTCCGTAGCGGGGTTGAGCTTGCCTTACCTAGAGCTGTCAGCTATTTACGCTGCGGCTTTTCTGTACTTCGCAGTCAATGGAGCCGGTTTATTTTCGATCGACGCTCTCCTGGCAAACCGTTTAGACCGCAGTGCGCTATCACTTAAAGCAAAGCAAATTATGCGCTTAGAGCGGTCCTACCAGGCAGCAGATGCAGCGAAGCAGTCTGAGAATGTGTCGGTTTGATAGCTACAGATAGGTGATTTACGGAGACGATATCCGTAGGGGTTGTGCTTGTGCCTGCCCTCCGATGGTCGCTCTAGCAAATAGGCAGGCGATTCGATTTGTTATGAGGTGTTATGAGGGCACCCACAAGGGGTGCCCCTACACAGACGGCTGGTGTGCTTCAGCGGTATATCCTTTCTCAGAATTCGCCATAGAGGCTGTTTGAAAAGTATTCTGGATCTCGTTTCGTGACATGGATTACCTAAAACAGGTGACGGTAGCATAAAGGCTGCAGCCAGCTTGCCGGTGGGCTTCGGTACTATTCAAGACTGGCTTACCCCCTTTTCAAACGGTCCCTTAAGGGCATAATTGCAGCGATCTCGATATTGTGCCGCTACAACGTCTTCTGGTGCAGACTGTAAACAGGTCTCAAATCCAGTCAATGCCGCTGTGTAATTCCCCAAGCTGAATTCCACTATGGCGGCTTCAAAGGTGGTTTTGCCGCGTTGCTTTCCATTCCGTAGCGCTTCTGAGTCGGCGTCAAAGACCTCGAAAAGAGAAACCGGTTCTGACTTCCCTTTGACCTGGACGCGTTCAATCAGGCGATAGGCATAGGCGTTTGGCTCATGCAGACGCACCAAGGTATCTTGAGAGATCAACAAAGGCACTCCGTAATACTTGGTGAGTTCTTCGATGCGAGACGCCAGGTTGACTGTATCGCTGATCACGGTGCTGTCCATGTGGGATAAGCCGCCGACAGTGCCAAGCATGGTTAACCCAGAATTAATGCCGATACCGTTTCTGACCGGCATATATCCAGCGGCAGCGCGCTGTTGATTGTATCGACCTAGGTTGCGCAGCATGGCGATCGCCCCTTGCAGAGCTTGATCGGCATCTCCGGGAAAAAGCGCCATGATTGCATCACCGATGTACTTATCGATAAAACCACCGTTCTCAACGATGGCAGGCTCCATTTTGGAGAGATAGCCATTGATGAACTTGAAATTTTCAGATGGGGTCATCTGCTCAGACAGTTCGGTGAAGTTGCGAATATCCGCAAACAATACCGACAGCTCTTGTTGGGTCTGATCCCCTAAATGCACGTCAACAATGCTTTCTTTTTCCAGCAGCTGCAAAGACTCGTGGGGGACAAAGCGACTGTAGGCGCGATTCAGGTTTGAGAGGCGCAGGTGTGTTTTAATCCGCGCTAACAGCTCTTGTTTAGCAATGGGCTTGGCTAAATAATCATTGGCCCCCGTTTCTAAACCCTCAATTAGATCATGGACCTGATTCTTGGCGGTCAATAGCAAAATCGGTAATTCATTAGCGGTGAACTGCTCTCGTAATTTGCGCGTGACCTCATAGCCCGTCATCTGGGGCATCATCACGTCCAGCAAAATCAGATCGGGTTGAAAGCCCGCCTCAATCACCTGGAAAACATCGGCACCGCTGGTTGCCTGAGCGATCGCGTAGTTTTCCATCGACAGGTGATTTTTCAACACCTGCAGGTTCACAGGCTCGTCATCAACCATCAGCACCCTAAAGCGGCTGTCGAGATCTGCTGGCTGGGCCGCTTGAGCTATGTCCGTAGCTGACCCTGCTTCTAAATCTTCTAACGTAGGGAGATAAACCGGTTTTGAACGATTCTGTATTTGGCTGTCAGCCTGTTGAGCTGGGGTAGCCACGGCTAAGGTGAAATGAAACTGGGAGCCCTCATCCACCGTTGACTCGACCCAGATTGTGCCCCCATGACGTTCAATCAACTGCCGAGTAATCGCTAAGCCAAGGCCCGTCCCCCCATATTGCCGCCCCACTGACCCATCAGCCTGTTCAAACGACTCAAAAATACGATCCAGCTTCTCGAAGGGAATGCCCATTCCCGTATCTGAGACAGTGATCAGCATTTTTTTTTCTGGGTCGCTGCCCTCCAAGGTCGCTGTAACAGTGACCGCGCCTGCTCCGGTAAATTTGATCGCATTCCCAACTAAGTTGTGCAAAATCTGCTGCAAACGGTTTTCATCGGCCCAAGCTGCCGGAAAATCCGTCGGGACTTGATTAATAAGCTGCAGTTGCTTCGCCCGGTTCAGTCCGCCACTGAGAGCTAAAACCCCTTCTACCAGAGGCTTGAGATTGACGGGCTGAAGCTTCAGAGCAATGTCATGACTTTGCAGCTTAGAGAAGTCGAGGATGTCATTGATGAGGTTGGCTAACCGTCGACCACTACTGACGATCAAAAAGAGATTGGCACGGGTCGCAGCATGCAAGTTACCAGTCACCCCATCCAGTAAAGATTCGGCGATACCGATGATGCCATTTAAGGGGGTACGCAGCTCGTGGGACGTGTTCGCTAAAAACTCATCCTTGAGGTGATCAAGCTTTTTTAAATCAGCGTTGGCTTGGGCCAGCTCAACCGTGCGCTGCTGCACCGTCGATTCCAGCTCAGCGTTAAAGGTTTCGAGCTTTGTGGCATAGCCTTCTAATGAATCCATCACTTGGTTGTAGCGGGTGGCAATATGGCCCGCTTCCGTAAAGTGATCCACGGGAACTCGCAGGCTTAAGTCTTGGGTGCGAGCCTGTTCGTCCATCACCCTCAGCAGTTCATAGGCATCGGTTTTAGCCTGGTGTTCGGCATAATTCAGGCCAATATCTTCGGCTTCCAAAGACACCCGCAGCGGGAACCGACGGTTAATTCCCTTCAGTAATAGGTACGCCACCCCAAAGCTCCAAACAAAGGCCACGCCAATGCCCAAGAGCTGCACCATCAGCTGATTGACTGGGCTCAAGCCTGTGCCCAAGAGTTCTGTGCGGCCAAATAGCGCCACGGCCAGGGTGCCCCAAGCTCCGCTGAATCCATGGACCGCAACTGCATCCACGGCATCATCAATACGGTAGCGTTCCAAGAGACGCATCGCGGTCGTCGTTACCACCGCGCCGATCGCCCCAATTAAGACGGCAGCAGGTGTACTCACCGCATGGCAGGACGCCGTAATTGCCACCACGCCTGAGATTGAGCCATTAATTAGCCTCTCTGGCTGAGCAATGCCAGTACGCCACCAAGTAATGAGGGTCATGGTGAGCATGCCTGCAATCCCAGCCATGACGGTATTCGCCATAATGCTGGCAATTTGGTCATTAAAGGCAAGGGTGCTGCCCCCGTTAAAACCGAGCCAGCCAAACCACAGCAGCATCGCCCCCAATACCGACATAGGTAGGTTGGAACCGTGAATTTTGTGGCTTTGGCCATTCGGACCAAAGCGCCCTGTCCGGGGACCAATAATCAGCAGTGCCGCTAACGCCACCCAGGCACCGATGCTATGCACCACTGTGGAGCCTGCAAAGTCAACAAACCCCAGTTTTTGTAGCCAACCTAGGGCTTCTCCGGTGGCTATCCCATTCCAAGCCCAGTGGCCAAAAATGGGATAGATGATACCCGACACCAAGATGGCAATCACCCCATAGGCCACAAATTGAAGCCGCTCGGCGACCGCACCCGACACAATCGTGGTGGCCGTGCTGCAAAACATGGCCTGGAACAGAAAAAAGGCGGCGAGAGCGGCATTTTGATCCACCGCTACCAAAAAACTATCAAGCCCGATCCAGCCCCACCAGGAGGAGCCAAACATCAGACCAAAGCTGAATCCCCAAAATAAAAAGCCCGATATTCCAAAATCAGCCAGATTTTTGACTGCAACGTTAATGCTGTTTTTAGTCCGGGTCAGGCCAGATTCAAGGCACATGAAACCAGGCTGCATCAGGAAAACCAGCCCAGCACAGATTAGAATCCAGCCGACGTCATTCATAAATCCAAGATTAATCCCCAGACAAAAGCGGCATGGTTTGATTCGGGGGAATGTGACCCTCGGTCACGTCCGATGCTTACCGAGTCGAAGCGTTTAACCTTTACGGTTGTGCTTGACCACTGAATCAATTCAATGATGTATCCTACGATGCCCTGAGCCTGACTCAGTATTCCCTAGTATTGCCTACTGCGGAAAATTTGCGGATATCGTTACGCATTCATGCTTGGGATCACTTTTCGAGGGGCTAGGCTGTGATTCTGGATTCATTTACAAATTAGGACATGGGTCGTTCTCTGACTGTCGCTATCTTGATCGCTCTCGTGCTGGGTATAGGGCTGCGCTGCTGGGACCTAGACCATAAATTATTTTGGGTGGATGAAGTCTACACCACCTTTAATGTCGCAGGGTACACCAATGGTGAGGTGGCTATGCTGTTTCATCCGCCCCGCTTAAGTACGGCGCAGGGACTGGTTGATCAAATTACCGGCAGCGATCGCCCCTTTGGGGCCATGCTCAAGAGCCTGATAACCGAGGACACCACCCATGTGCCCCTCTACTACGCAATCACCTTTGTTTGGGTGAAGCTGTTTGGCGCGTCGGTCACGGCCCTGCGGGCGGTGGCGGTGGCCTGCAGTGTGGCGGCATTACCACTGTTTTACGATCTCAGTCAGCGACTCGTGCCGTCTCGTACCAAAGCTGGGTTGGCCATGGCCCTAATGGCGGTTTCACCCTTTCATCTGGTCTACAGCCAAGAGGCTCGACCCTACAGCCTCTGGATGCTGATCACGGTGCTGTCGAGCTGGGCGTTGATCCGTGCTGTACAGCAATCGGGGGCACCCAAGTCCAGTTGGCTTCATTGGGGAAGCTATGGCGTTACCGCCAGTTTGGGGCTGTATACCTTTCTCTATATGCCTTTGGTGCTTTTGGCCCATGGCCTATACGTTCTTATGATCTGCCGTGGGCGATGGTGCCCAAAGGTGCACCGCTACCTGTGGGCCAGCCTGGGGGCGGGCGTCTCGTTTTTGCCGTGGTTGATTGCTATCGCCCCCTACCGTGACAACCTCACGGGCAATACCCGCTGGCAAGTGCAAGCCGCGAGCCAGAGCCCCCTGGCCCTGCTGCATCATCTGGGTCTGACCTTAGCGCGGGGCTTCATTGACTTTGATGTGAACTATGACTTTGGCCTCAATCGCTGGTGGCCATACGGCATCGTTATTTTGGTGATCGCGGCGTTAGTGGCGTATGGGGCGATCGCAACCATCCGGCACAAACCTTTGGAGGCTTGGCTGTTGCCGATTTTGCTGTTGATTGTGCCTGCCCTCGGCATCGTGGCCATTGAAGTGGGCTTGGGTCAACAGCAAAGTGGCATTCCCCGCTATTTCACCCCTTGCTATGTGGGGGCTGAGCTGCTGGTGGCCTACGGTTTAGGACAACAGATTGAGCAGGGGGCTTCGCGGCTGTGGTCACTGGTGGCGATCGCCCTCCTGGCAATCGGAGCCCTCTCCTGCGGTAACAGTGCTCTGGCCGAGACCTGGTGGAGCAAGTCAGGGCATTATCTACCGGTCGTTGCTAGCGCTATCGAACAGAGTGAAGCGCCGTTTGTACTGCTGGACAGCGACGCCTGGAGTTTTTCCCTAGCCTATGAATTGCCCCCTGAAACACCCATGGGGCTCTTTAATAGCGGGCTGGCCACGCCAACCTTACCCCCAGGCCATAGCGACTACTTTTTGTACAATGCGCCTGCTGACTGGGTGAGCAGCTTTCAACAAAACAGCGGCTATACTCTGCAACCCCTCGAAGGTCTGGAAAACGTACCGTTCTGGCGAGTGATACCCTGACTTGAGTAATCTGAAACGCAGTGGAGCGACTTTGGTGAAGCCATCGGCTTATCGTCCCCTAGGGCTATTGTTTGACCCGCGCTGGCAACCGTTCAGGCGAACCCTGATTCCCTACCTGTTCCTAGGACCCGCCTTGGTGATCTTAGGGCTAACTGTGTTTTGGCCCGCCCTGCAGGCGCTGTATTTGAGCTTCACCAGCTACGGCTTTGATGTCACCCAACCCCCAGTCTGGAACGACTTCGAGAATTTTAAAACCCTGGTGCAAGACCGCACCTTTTGGGTGACGGTTAAAAACACCCTGCTCTATCTGGTTGGGGTAGTGCCGATTTTGGCGATCGCCCCCCTGCTATTGGCGATATTAGTGAACCGTAAGCTGCTGGGCATCCGCTGGTTTCGGGTGGCCTACTACACGCCAGTGGTGGTCTCAATGGTGGTGGCCGGTATCGCCTGGCGCTGGCTGTATGCCGAGAATGGCCTCTTCAACCAGTTTTTGGTTGGGTCGGGTCTGCTGGAGAAAGCCGTGCCTTGGCTCACCAGTCCGGCGTTATCCCTGCCCAGCGTCATGGTGGTCACCATTTGGAAAGGGCTGGGCTACTACATGGTGATTTACCTGGCAGGGCTGCAAACCATCCCCAAGGATCTCTACGAAGCCGCTGCTATTGATGGCTCTGACGGCTGGAAAAAGCATTGGGATATTACCCTGCCGTTGATGCGGCCCTACATTTTCTTGGTGACGGTGATTTCAGCGATCTCCGCCACCAAAGTCTTTGAGGAGGTCTACATCCTCACCCAGGGGGGGCCGCTGAACAGCTCCAAGACCATTGTCTACTACGTCTACGAACAGGCCTTTCAAGAGTTGGAAATGAGCTATGCCTGCACGGTGGGCCTGGTGCTCTTCTTGGTGATTTTGACCCTCTCAATTTTGCGTCTGGTGCTGGACGGCAATTCGGACTCAACCCAATATTTGTAATGAACCGACGAGCCTTTATTCAATGGGTATGGCTAACAACTGCCGCGACGCGGTTAGCCAGTTGCCAACCCAGAGATGAGACGCGTCATCCCGAAACCATTTTGATTGTAGGGGCTGGCATGGCCGGGATTGCTGCCGCCCGCCATCTGCAAGATGCCGGTCACACGGTCATTTTGCTGGAGGGGCGCGATCGCATCGGGGGCCGGGTCTGGACCAGCCGCCAATGGCATACCCCGCTGGATATGGGGGCCTCCTGGATTCACGGCACGCGAGGCAATCCCCTGACGGCGATCGCGGATGAAATTGACGCCCCGCGACGAGTCACCGACTATGACAACGCCATGCTGTACGACACAGATGGAACCTTGCTGCCTGACCGTGCCTGGGGCGTAATTGAGCGGTTCAATGTGCAAGCCGCCCAGGCCATTGGCGCGGCTCAGTCAGGCCCAGATCAATCGGTTGCTGGCGCGATCGCTGCCAGCTTTGACCTCGACAATTTGTCTGAGGTAGAGCAGCGCCAAGCCGCCTTTGCCTGGAATATTCAGCTAGAGCAGGAATTTGCTGCTGATATCAGCACCCTATCCGCCCATTACATCGAAGAAAGCAGTGTCTTTGGCGGGGAAGATGTCCTGTTTCCACAAGGCTACGATGCCTTGGTGAATCATCTCGCCACGGGGCTAGACATTCGCCTCAATCAGCCTGTGAGCAAAATTGTTTATGGCGATACTGGGGTGACGGTCTCTACAGATACTGACCGTTTTGAAGCGGATCGGGCGATTGTGACCTTGCCCATCGGGGTTCTAAAGCAGGGTGATGTTGCTTTTGAACCCGCGCTACCGGAGAAGAAGCAGACGGCCATTAATGCCCTGGGGGCCGGAGTGCTAATCAAGCTTTATCTGCAGTTTCCAGATACCTTTTGGGAGCGCTCCCCTTATTGGCTCAGCTATATTTCTGACGCAGAGGGAGAATTCACCAGTTGGCTAAATATCTACCGCTACACCGATACGCCGATTTTGCTGGCCTTTAACGCAGGCAGCTTTGGCCAAGAAATCGAGGCTTGGTCTGACGCTCAAATCATTGACCGAGCCATGGAGACGATACGGTGGGTTACCGGTCAGGACAGCCCTAATCCCATCGATGCTCAAATCACCCGTTGGCAGAGTGATCCGTTTGCCCGCTGCGCCTATTCCTACCCGGCGGTGGGCATGACGGGCAGAACCCGGGCGGATTTAGCGGCTCCGATCGGCGATCGCCTCTTTTTCGCTGGTGAAGCCACCCATTCTGACTATCCCTCTACCGTGCATGGAGCCTATTTGTCGGGACAACGTGAGGCAGAACGGATTCGGCAGATCCTTGAACTCAGATGACATTATTGAACTCAAGGTGACCGTTGCTGAGTCTATTTAGGCTTAGCTTGTCGTTCACGTCGTGACTCCCTTCGGGAGCAATCCCTTGACTCAAAAAATCAAGCTTGATGCTGCTCTAGACATGAAAAGTAAAGTAGTCAACACAAGATTTGGCGATATTGAGTACTGCTCAATTGGGCAGGGAGTTCCAATCCTCTTCATTCATGGCGGACATTCGAACTGTAACGAAACGCTTGCCCACAAGGGGTTTAGCTTAGACAAATTTCAATTAATAACGCCGTCTCGTCCTGGATATGGAAAGACCCCATTAAGTGATAGAAAGACTCCAAAGCAAGTAGCCGAATTAATTACAGCCTTGCTAGAAAAAATATCAGTAGACAAAATAGTTGTTTATGGTATTTCTGCAGGAGGACTGACGGCAATTGAATTGGCCAGCAATTACCCCAACAGGGTAAGTAAGCTGATTCTCGCATCTGCAATTTCAAGAAAATGGCTTGATGAACAAGAGAGAACTTATAAGATCGCCAAGATAATATTTAACCCAAAAGTAGAAAAACTTATTTGGGCAACGGTTAGATTTTTTGCAAAAATTGTCCCGAAATTGATGGCCAAGAATTTTCATTCGCAATTCTCGAAGCAACCTGCCAAAAATCTGAAGAGTAGTGACGTTAAAGAACTGATTTCTGCGATGAATCACTACAGTTCTGGAGCCGGATTCTTGGTTGACATCGATCAAGATATCAGTGAGGATGTGATTTCAAAAATTAAATGCCCAACACTCATTATTCATAGCAAGAATGATAATAGTGTTCCTATAGAACATGCTCGTCATTCAAATAGAATGATTCAAAATTCAAGCCTGGAGATTCTTGAAAATGATTGGGGGCATTTATTTTGGATTGGAGCTGATTCAGTCAGACCCATAGAAAAAATATTAGAATTCGTCCAGGACTAAAATGTCGGCTTTCTCAGTACACGACTCTTTGTCGAACTCGGTTTAAAAAAATACTTCGAGATGCTCCGTAAACCCCACTGGCCCATCCTGATCGCCTTGTTTGTGTCGGTGCTAGTCGGTTGTGTGATTCCGAGGGGAGACCTTATGTCTACCTCCAGCCCCGCCCTTCGGGTTCCGGCTGAATGGGAGCCCCATGCTGCCACCTGGATGCAGTGGCCCGGTCGGTGGGAAAGTGAAATGCGACCGGCCTTTGCAGAGATCATTCGCGTGGTTCAAGACTATGAACCCGTCCATCTGCTTACGAGCACTGCTGCAGAACAAGAAGCGGCCCAAGAATTCCTCGATACCCGTGAGGTGCCGACGACGAATCTCACCTGGTATGTCGTCCCGATTGATAATTCCTGGTTGCGGGACAATGGCCCAATTTATGTCACTGACAGCACTAAGCTTTGGATCCAAAACTGGCGATTTGATGCCTGGGGTGGCAACTTCGGCGATGAGATCCCATATATCAATGACAACGAAATCCCCATCTATATCGGTCAACAGTTAGGGATGCGGGTCGAGGACCACCAAGACTACGTCCTAGAAAAAGGCAACCTAGAGTTCAATGGCGCTGACACCTTGGTGCTCAATTGGGATTGCCAGGACGATCGCAATCCCGGCCTAGAACAAGCTGAGCACGAAGCTATTTTGAGCGCTGCTTTTGGGGTTAGTCAGATCATCTGGGCTTATGGTCACGATCCTGAAGATGGCACCACCGGGCATATTGACGGCACTGCCCGGTTTGTAGACTCGCAAACGCTCGTGGTCGCCGATTATTGGGGCTCGGCGACGGAAGAGGATTTAGCGGCTGAAGCCGCTGAAGCGGGTTTGACCGTGGTTCGGTATCCGGGCGACCCCAACTGGTTGGTAGGCAATGGCTTTGTCGCGGCTATGACGGACGGAGACCGCAACACCGATGCTCAGTTAAAGGCCCAGCTGGAATCCCTCTTTCCCGATCGCGATATCTACATGGTTGACGCCAGCGCGATCGCGGAGGCTGGCGGGGGCATTCATTGTGTCACAAATGACCAACCAGCATCTGCTTAGGTGCCGAATACTGGGTGCAACCATTGCACGGTGCAGGGGAGCATAAGGGGCAAGGGAGCTAGAAACTGTAATGGTCACACGTTAATTCCGCCATCAAGCGCTAGTTTGATGGAAATTTCAGGGCCATATGGACAGCAAGATGATGCCTTTTGCATCTTTACTATCGGACGTTCAGGCCTGCACCCTCTGCCAAGCGCATTTGCCTTTGGGGCCGCGTCCGGTGCTGCAAATTCATCCCAGCGCCAGGGTGCTGATTGCCGGTCAGGCCCCTGGCCGGAAGGTTCACAACTCGGGAGTGCCCTTTGATGATGCTAGTGGCGATCGCTTACGAACCTGGCTCGGTATCACCCGCGAGGTCTTCTACGACCCAGAGCAAATCGCGATTTTACCGATGGGCTTCTGTTTCCCCGGTACCGGCAAGTCTGGGGACTTACCCCCACGCCCTGAATGCGCCGCCACCTGGCGACAACCGTTGCTCGATCAGCTACACAACTTGGAAACGACGCTTGTACTCGGCACCTATGCCCAGGTCTATCACTTTGGTAACGACAAGCGATCTCTGACTGAGCGGGTGAAGACTTGGCGCACCCATTGGCCCCACCTCGTTCCTCTGCCCCATCCCAGTCCTAGAAACAATCTTTGGTTGCGTCGTAATCCTTGGTTTGAAGCTGAGCTGCTACCGAGCCTGAAGCAAGGGATTGCGGAGATTTTGCAATAACAAGGATTAGGTATCGGACCAACGCGATAGGTTCAGGGTAGATTGACGCCTCGATACAACGTCGCGATCGCAATTTCCAAACCAACACTCTGCAAAATCACGCGATCGCCCGCACCATACACTGCCACCTGCCAAGGGCTATCCGGTCCTGGCCGCCGCCAACATTCCACCCGCATCTCATCCTGGGCAATCAATATGTATTCTTCCAGCGTCGTTAAGGATTGATAATCTTGAAACTTTTCCCCCTGATCAAATTGGGCTGTGGAAGGAGACAGCACCTCAGCAATGAGCTTTGGATGGCGCTTTACATAGCGATCCTCGCGATCCCTCGGATCACAGGTCACAAAGGCATCGGGATAGTAAAAAAAGGCATCGGCATAATTGACCTTCACATCCCCAGAGAAAAACTGACAATCGCCATCGCCCAAATGGAGATTCAGCGCCGTCAAAAAATTGATGCTCAAACGGCTATGATCATCACTGCCCCCAGCCATGGCGTAGACCAAGCCTTGGCGATATTCATGGCGAATAGTGTTCTCCTGCTCTACGAGCAGATAGTCCTCAGGGCTAAACCCAGCTGGGATGGCAACCATGACAGTGGGCTTTAATCCGTCTCACAGCCGTTTCCTCTCCACCATAGCGAACGGGGCGGTTCAGTGGATCAGCTCCCTGTGGGCGCTTTGCTCCATCCAAATCCCAGCAAAAAAGTTTGGTAGATTAACACCACGCTACTGAGTTAGGGCGATCGCGATTCCAGACCAAACCATTTCACTTCAGGTTGAAAAGGCCGAACCCGAGCGCTTGGATCGATGGTTAACGGCTCATCTCGAAGATCTGTCCCGTAACCGTGTCCAGAAGCTGATCGACTGGGAATACGTCACCCTCAACGGCCAGCGCTGCACCAATAAAAAAGCCGCCGTCCAAGTCGGGGATGCCATCACCATCACCATCCCTGAATCCAAGCCGCTGGAGCTGACCGCCGAAGCCATTCCTCTCGACATCCTCTACGAAGATGCGCACTTCGTGATCGTGAATAAGCCCGCTGGCTTAGTGGTGCATCCTGCCCCTGGCAACATGAGCGGTACCTTGGTGAATGCGCTACTGGCCCATTGTGGCGATAGCCTGCTGGGCATTGGCGGTGTACAGCGCCCCGGCATTGTTCACCGATTAGATAAAAACACCACGGGCGCGATCGTCGTGGCCAAGACAGACCTGGCTCATCGAGATCTGCAAGCCCAGATGAAGGCCAAAACCGCCCGCCGTGAATATTTAGGCGTGGTTTATGGAGCCCCTAAGGAAGAGAGCGGCACCGTTAATGTCCCCATCGGGCGTCACCCCCAAGATCGCAAAAAACAGGCGATCGCCCCCCACAGCAAAGGCGGTCGCTATGCGGTCACCCATTGGCAAATTCTAGAGCGGCTGGGTAACTTCACCCTGATGCGGTTTCGGCTCGAAACCGGTCGCACCCATCAAATTCGGGTGCATGGGGCTCACATTGGCCACCCCATCGTTGGAGATCCCACGTATGGTTCGGGGCGCTCCGTGGGCGTCAATTTACCGGGCCAAGCCCTCCACGCCGAGCAGCTCACCCTCCGCCATCCGGCAACGGGAGAAATGGTGACGGCTATTGCCCCGCTCCCCGACTATTTTGAGACCCTGCTGAATGTGCTTCGCAAACGGGCTGGGCTGTCGACCTTTCTCGCTTAGGGACAAGCGGGTAAATCGCGTACCGTTTTCCCAGGGCGCAAACCCTTGCGCCCCTACTGCCATAACTTGTGGGTATGGGAGGTTAGGCGCAGATCCCTTAGGCTACCGTTGCCATCCAGGCAATGCATTGCTCGACAGCTTGGCGCATGATGGCCGGATCGGCGTGGTAACGACGGCTGTGACCGGGCAACACCCATTCAAATTCGTAATCCAGCAACCGCTTCATTGACTCCATCAGTACTGGCCAGGAGTACCAGCAGGCGCGACGAAAGGCGTGCAGGTGACCTAAACGGGCGGACCAAGCCAGGGGATCGCCCGTGAATAGAATGGCTTTGCGGTAGAGCAACACGGTATGGCCTTTGGTATGGCCGGGGACCGGGATAATTTCTAGGTCTTCGGCTAGGTGGGTCGCCGCTTGACCCTGGAGTTTGATTTCCACCCCTTGGGTGCCGCTGGAGATATCGTCTTGGTGCAAGATGCGATCGCAGCTAAGATGGTCGTTAAATTTTTGATGGTCTGCCACATCATCCCGATGCGTCAGATACATATAGTGCACGCCGCCCAGCGCTTCTATTTGTTTCACTAGCGATGGGGTAAAGCGAGGCGAATCGCCCAGCACATTGCCCTCGGGCCTACGAATAAAATAGCTCGCTGCGCCATAGGATTGATTGGAATGGTAGCCACAGTAATAAACGCCGTCTTCCTCAGCGCCCT
>JBHJIP010000186.1:0-10586 GCA_050043365.1 Leptolyngbyaceae cyanobacterium | reverse complement strand
CCAAATCATCTTCAGAGCAGAGCGACTTCAGCCCTAGGATAGGGCCTCGGACTGGGGATGAACCGACCACAACCGATCTTCTCGCCTCTGGGACAGGTCCATCACTCAGTTAAAGTAATCAATATTCCAAATTCCAAAACCCCCTGATTGCGACGAACAGGATTGATGATTACCCTGCTGATTTTGCTGGCGGCTGTAGCCATTCTGGTTTGGGGATTTTATCGAGCAAAGCCTTACGGCAAGCTCGGTATCTTTGCCTGGCTGCAGTCCATTGTTTTAATGGCACCCTGGCTGTTCTTCTTTGGCTTATTTTCCCTCGGGATTTATGTCAACTTAGCTGGGGTATTGCTGCTAGTGCTGCTCTCAGCGGGGGTTTATATCTATTTGGGGCGGCAGCTCAGGGCCATGGGCAGCGATCAGCTGGTGGCCCAACGGCTGGCCAATTTGGCCGATGCCACGGATGGGGCTACGGTCGAGGGAGGCAGGGGTGAAACCTCATCTCCTGATGCAGAAACGGAGCAAGGCGAAGCTCCATCTGTGGGAATACCCGCTGAAGATTTACTGGCCCTAGAAGGGATCTTTGGCATTGATACTTTTTTCCGCACGGAAACGGTCCCGTATCAGCAGGGGGCAATTTTCAAAGGCAATCTGCGGGGGCAGCCCGACCCTTCTCTAAAGCAGTTGACTGCAGCGATGGTGAGTAAGGTAGGCGATCGCTACCGGCTGTTTCTAATCAACGATGTCACTGACAAACCAGTGGTGGTGGTCCTGCCCACCGAAGATGCCGAACCGCGCCAATCTTCGACGAGGCAAAACATCTTAGCGGTGTTTTTGGCCATCGCCACCCTATGCACCTGCCTCGAAACCGGCGGCATTTTAATGGGATTCGATCTGTTCTCCACGCCCGAACAATGGTCCGCTGCGGCCCCCATTGCGATTGGCATCATGGCTGTCTTAATTGCCCACGAAGCCGGGCACTGGTTTATGGCCCGCCGCCTCGACATCAAAATCAGTTGGCCTTTCTTCCTACCGGCCTGGCAAATTGGCTCCTTTGGGGCACTAACTCGATTTGAATCCCTCTTGCCCAACCGCACCGCTCTATTTGATGTGGCCTTTGCCGGACCTGCAGCGGGCGGCCTCCTCTCCTTTGTAATGCTGTTTCTGGGACTGATTCTGTCCCATCCAGGTAGCGCCTTTCAAGTACCGGCTGAGTTTTTCAAAGGCTCGGTACTGGTAGGGGCCTTAGCGAAGAGTGTCCTGGGCAGCGCCCTGTCAGAACCGCTGGTGGATGTCCACCCCCTGGCCCTACTGGGATGGCTGGGCTTAGTAATCACCGCCCTTAACCTGATGCCTGCAGGACAGTTGGATGGCGGGCGCATTGTGCAGGCTATTTATGGCCGCAAAACCGCTGGTCGCGCCACAGTGGTAACCCTAATCGTTTTGGCGATCGCCTCCCTAGCCAATCCTTTGGCCCTCTATTGGGCGGCTTTGATCTTGTTTTTGCAGCGCCCGCTAGAGCGCCCTGCCATTAATGAACTGGCCGAGCCGGATGATGCCCGCGCGGCCCTGGGACTGTTAGCCCTATTTCTGATGTTGGCAACGCTGGTGCCGTTAACCCCAAGTTTGGCGGGGAAACTGGGCATTGGCGGTTAGGTGTTTTGCTGACTCAATTGATTTGCACCACTAGCAGAGTCTTCTAATTTAAGGGCTACTAGGCGGCAGCCACCGGTATTTTAAGGGTGAATTCGGCCCCCTCTCCAGGATTTGAGTAAACCTCAAGGGTGCCCCCATGGTTATCGACAATGATTTGCTGGGCGATCGCTAAACCTAAACCCGTGCCCTTGCCCACTGCTTTGGTCGTAAAGGACCGGTCAAACAGCTTCGATTGGGTGTCTGCTGTCATTCCCATGCCATTGTCTTGAACTTGAACCATCGCCCAATTCTGACAAGAGGATAGCGATGTCGTGATGGTAATTCGATTGGGCTGGGCCTTAATATCAGCAAAGCGTTTGCCCTGATTGTGCTCGTCAAGGGCATCAATGGCATTGGCGATGATATTCATAAAGACCTGGTTGAGCTGCCCAGGAAAGCAGGTCACCACGGGCAGTTTGCCGTACTGTTTAACCACCTCAATGGCAGGGCGCTGCTCATTGGCCTTAAGGCGGTGCTTCAAAATCATCAGGGTGCTGTCTAGCCCTTCATGGAGATCAAACGAGACTTTGGTCTCGGTATCCGCACGGGAGAAGGTCCTGAGGCTGTTGCTGATTGCTTGAATTCGCCGAATGCCTTCTCCCATGGACGCCAACAATTTGGGAAAGTCATCGCGAATGTAGGCCAGGTCAATCTCTTCTATCTCGGCTGCAATGGTTTCCCCTGGGTCAGGAAACTCGGCTTTATAAAGCTCCAGCAATCCAAACAGATCCGCAACATGGTGCTGAGCCGGTTTTAGATTGCCGACGAGAAAGCCTGTCGGGTTATTGATCTCATGGGCGACACCGGCCATCAGATTACCCAGGGCCGACATTTTCTCCTGTTGAATCAGCTTGAGCTGGGAGTGGTTGAGCCGCACTAAAGCCGCTGCCAGCTCAGCATTTTTCTGCTCAAGTTCTTGGTTCAGCTTTTGCAGGTCCACTTCGGCCTGTTTGCGCTGGGTAATGTCTTGATAGGTGCCCAGAATGCCAATCACATTGCCATCGGTATCATGTAGCGGCGCCTTATTGGTTTCTAGCCAGGTTTCTTGCCCTTCAGCATTGAGTTGAGGTTCAATAATGCCGAATTCAGCCTGGTTGGCCTCCATAACGCGGCGATCACACTGGCGATAAAAGTCGGCTTCCTCCTTTTTCCAGGGCATGTCGTAGTCATCTTTGCCAATGATGGATTGGTGGGACGAAAGTCCGGCATCCTCAGCTAAGTTACGATTGCAGCCCAGATAAACTGAGTTCCGATCCTTCCAGAAGATCGCCTCTGGCAGGGTATCCATCACCAACTGCAACAGTTGGCGAGAATTTTCTAAATCACTTTCAACCTTTTCGCGGTGAGCCTTTTCTTGCGCTTGAGCCTGCTTCAGGGCCTCGACCTCGGCCAGGGCTTGGTTGAGAGCTTGTTTGAGCTGGGCAATGGTCTCCTGTGGCTGCGCCACTGTTTGAGCCAGTTCATCCATGGCGTCTTCATTCGGGTAAGAATTTAGGTTCTGATTCCTATTTTTCCCCGAGATAATGTGCAATTCGATACACATCCAGAAAATTTTTGGCCTGCGAAATGCAACCTGGGGTTGATCGGCGCTTTAAACGACCAACGGTTCATCGAGACTGCTGGATTTCCCAGACCTCTTTCACGGCCTTTAGGTCAAAGATCCAAGGGGAGTTGAATATGGGCCATCAACACATCAAGTTCAAAAATCCCAAACCCAAACCCTGACAGATTTACTGGTCAGAGCTCAATAATCGACATTGCCCGTGATGGCGCAGCAGGTGGTCGCAGAGCACTAAGGCCATCATCGCCTCTACCATCGGCACCGCCCGAGGTAGCACGCAAGGATCATGACGCCCTCGCGCCGCCAATACAGTCTCCTCACCGGTATTCGTCACCGTATTTTGAGCCTTGCGAATCGTAGCAGTCGGCTTAAATGCAGCCCGGATCACAATCGCCTCACCATTGCTAATACCCCCTTGGGTGCCCCCAGAGCGGTTGGTGCGGGTGCGCCAGTTGCCGTCCTCATCTAAATAAAACTCGTCGTTGTGCTGGCTACCGGTGAGCAGCGTCCCCGCAAACCCCGAGCCCAACTCAAACCCCTTGCTGGCGGGCAGAGACATCACCCCTTTGGCCAGGTCGGCCTCTAACTTGTCGAAGACCGGTGCCCCCAGCCCCTTAGGAACTTGTCGAGCCACGCACTCCACCACGCCCCCAATCGAATCCCCTTCGTCACGGATCTGTTCGACGCGATCAATCATCCGCTGGGCGGCGTCTGCATCTGGGCAGCGGACGATATTGCTTTCAACCGCAGCTAGGGTGACCGTGTTCGGATCCACCACCGCTTCGAGGTCTTGAATGCGCTTCACGTAGCCGACAATCTCGACCCCCGCATATTGATGCAAAATCTTTTTGGCGATCGCCCCCGCTGCCACCCGACCAATGGTTTCCCGCGCCGAAGAGCGGCCTCCCCCCTGGTAGTTGCGAATGCCGTACTTAGCATCATAGGTGGCATCGGCGTGGGACGGGCGATAGGCCGTGGCCATTTCGCTGTAGTCCTGAGAACGCGCATCCTTGTTGCGCACCAGGATAGAGATCGGGGTGCCTGTGGTTTGACCTTCAAAGACACCCGACAAGATTTCACAGCGATCGGCTTCCTTGCGGGGGGTGGTGATTTTGCTCTGGCCGGGGCGACGGCGGTCCAGCTCTGTCTGGATTTCTTCAGCAGAAATCGCCACTTGGGGCGGACAGCCATCAATCACCACGCCAACACCCCCGCCGTGGGATTCCCCATAGGTGGTAATGCGAAACAGATGGCCGAATGTATTGCCCATAGCGGTGCTGGGTGAAGTGCTTTTTCATCCTAGCCCGCGATCGCGACCCAATTAGTTTCGTCAATTGGCAATGCGCCCTAGGAATCAGAATCCAACTGTAGGTAATAGCGAGGGTTCACGGCCTTGCCCTGACGGTAAATGCTGTAATGCAGATGTGGCCCTGTAGAGCGCCCCGTGTTGCCCAACTCCCCAACCTTGCGCCCCCGGGTCACTCGAGTTCCCACCTCGACATCAATGGTAGACAGGTGGGCATAAATGGTTTCGTAGCCATAGCCATGGTCAATTACCACGTGCTTACCGTAGCCCCCAGAATGCTGGGCTTTGGTGACCACGCCATTGGCGGTGGCATAAATCGGTGTGCCCACTTTCCCACGAAAATCAATGCCGTTGTGATGCTCATAGCCCCGTCCCCCAAAGGGATTTGGGCGAAGTCCAAATTCTGAAGAAACATCGACCTTCCCCCTCAAAGGAACTGCATTTGGGAAGGCAGCTTCTCGTGTCGCTTCCTCAGCCAGGGTCTCTTCTAACGCGGGACGAACCTCACCATCAACTAAAAAGGAAAGCCGCGGTAGACGGTCTTTAGCCCGCTCAAACAGGCTCTCTGCCTCAACCGGCTGGGGAACCCCGCCCTGGGAATCTTGGGGTTTGGGCGTTGTCAAAGTGCGATCGGGTAGGCCAGCCCGTTCCTGCAGATCCTGAACCTCTTCATCCAAAGAATCCAGCTCTAGCAACACTTCATTGGCCGTTTCTGTCAGCAACTCGTTGCGCTCATTCAGTTGAGCATTGGCATAAACCAACGAGGTCACCCACAAGGTCGCCCACCCCACTGGCAGGCTCATTAGCACGAACGCTGAGATCAGCATGGGCCAAGGACGGATACTGAGGGCGATGGGGGTTTTTCCCGTGCGCGTAATCAGTATGGTGTAGTGCTTCGGCAGTTGAATTCTCATATGCACGTTGTAATGGCGAGCTGAAAATCCTTAAGTTTTTTATCAAGATCAAGACTCAAGGATTATACGGGGATCACTCCCGTTCGGCAACGCGAGTTCGTTTATGGAGCCTAATTTCGGGCTTTAAACAACACCAACAACCAAGCCCAAACCTTTGTCAAACAATCCATACAGCGACTTTTGGAAATCAGGGCTAGACCCAGAGATCGCTCCACCACAGCTTCCGAGATCCCCCAGAGAACCCTGCTATAGACTTGCTAGAATCATGAAGTAATGTAACAGGCAAAGTCATGCAGGTCACTTGGCTAGACAGCAACAGTTGGCTCTGGGAAATCGCGGGTCAGAAGATCTTGGTGGATCCCTGGCTGGTAGGTTCCTTGACCTTTGGTAATGCTGCCTGGCTGTTTCGGGGTGAACACCCCCGCCCTAAAGCCATCCCAGAGGGGGGCAGCCTGATTTTGTTGTCCCAAGGTTTGCCTGATCACGCCCACCCCCAAACTCTGGAGGCCCTAGACAGGTCAATCCCAGTGATTGGCTCCCCCAGCGCGGCTCAGGTGGCCCAAGACTTGGGTTTTACTCAGGTGACGGCCCTTGACCATGGCCAATCCCACCGCCAGGGCAACATTACGGTCCAGGCGGTACCCGGTGCTCCGGTGGGTCCCACCACCTTAGAAAACGGCTATTTACTGACAGATGACAGTGGCACCAAGCTGTTTTATGAGCCCCACGGCTTTCATCAAGAAACGTTGAAGTCTGTGGCCCCTGTGGATGTGGTGATTACGCCAATGCTGGACCTGTCTCTTCCCTTGGTTGGCCCGATTATCCGGGGCGGTAAAAGTGCTCAGGAACTGGCGACCTGGCTACAGCCCCAGGTGATGCTGCCCACGGCCAATGCGGGGGAAGCCGAGTATCACGGGCTATTGGTCTCATTGCTGAAGGCCCAGGGGGGAACTGACACCCTGCGTGAAGCGCTGGCGGCATCCGGCCAAGCGGTTCAGGTAATTGAGCCTGAGGTGGGCGATCGCCTGACGCTATCCCTGACCCCTCGCACGGCAGTCGAAACAGCTCACTAAGGGACATTCCTTGCCAAAAGCGTTATCAGGCCATGGCTGTCCTACAGGAGTGGCCAAACCACTCCTGTAGGACCATCGTCAGTCCTTTGTATAGACATTGCTTAAGTCAATCATCAGGAAAGCATGACAAAGCATGTCGCTAATGATGCATTTTCAGGAAGATTGGTAATAATAGATACAGAAACGGTCTATTAAATTCGTTCACTCCCTCAGGAAGGCAACCTTGCTGTTGACAGGGAGCGGAAGTAGGGATTCCCCGAAGGAACGCGTCTTCACGAACCACCCATCGCGTTTTGGAGGCGAAATCATGAGCACTTCTCTTTATCAAGGTTTGGAAATCATCCTGGCAGTCGCCGTGATGACCATTGTTGTTTCTCCGATTCTCTGCTGGGTGCTGCCCGATCGCATCCACCCCGCCGAAAAGGCCGTTTAATACCGGGCTTGATCGCGTTAGCAACCCCCATAACTGCTGATTACCGCGCCAGACCCTGTCTAGCGCGGTTTTGTTCGGTCACGACTTTCAGGAATTGTCCTAAAGGTCGCTGTAAGCTTTAGCCAATTCCCCATTGCTGAACATTCTCGGTGAGTAAAATGGGGCTGAGTTTTGTCAGAGGCCGCCTCCATGAGTGCGTCTAAGCCCCCAACGCCGCCGCCCCGCACCTTTTTGGGGACGGTTACCCAGGCGTTCAAAGGGATCCAACAGAAAGTCAATTTTGAAGAGGTCTCCCTTAAAAAAGGGGCTCGTCCCGCTGCCCTAGAAGTCACCGTTAAGGGCAACACCCAGCGATATCCGCTGCTGGGCGATCGCTACCTGCTGGGCCGCAGCTCTGACACCAGCGACATTGTGGTCAGTAGCCCTATCGTCAGCCAAATCCATGCCTCCCTGACTCGCGACCCGAATCGTCCGGGTCAGCCTTTTATCCTGAAGGATAAAAATTCCACCAACGGCCTCTATCGGGGCAAAAAGCGGCTCAATTACTGGATTCTGCAGCACGGTGACACCCTCACCCTGGGTCCTGCCGATCTTGAGGACGGGGTGACCGTACGGTTTATCAACCCGCCCCCCTGGTATATTCGCAGCGCCCGCTATGGGCTCTACGGATTTAGCGGGGTAACCGCTCTGGTGGGCCTCTGGATTGTGGGGCTGCAGTGGCCCAAGATTCCGATGCGGCCCCTACCCGAGTCGGTGCAGGGACCGGTGATTATCTACGCCGAAGAGGGCGGTGAAATCATTCCCCTACGGCCTGAACCCACCCAAGCTCACCAAGAAAATCAGCGTCTGTCGGAATTCTCCCCCTACTTGCCTAAGGCCGTGGTGGCCTCAGAAGATTCCCGCTACTACTGGCACCTGGGCATTGACCCGCTCGGCATTACCCGCGCCCTAATTACCAATATTCGCGGGGGCGAAATTCGGGAAGGGGGCAGTTCTTTAACCCAACAGCTGGCTCGCAGCGTCTACCGAGAATACGTGGGTACCGATGACTCAGCCGGACGCAAGATTCGAGAGGCGATCGTCGCTCTAAAGCTAGAGAGTTTCTACAGCAAAAATGACTTGCTGTTGTTTTATCTAAATCGGGTTTATTTGGGGGGCAACCTCTATGGCTTTGAGGATGCGGCTCGGTTTTACTTCGACAAATCGGCGGCAGACTTGACCCTGTCGGAGGCGGCGACCCTGGTGGGCATCTTGCCTGCCCCCAATGCCTTTAACCCGGTACAAGACTATGAGGCGGCGATCGCCTATCGTGATCGGGTTTTAGAGCGCATGGTGGCCCTGGGTATGGTCAGTGTGGAGGAGGGGCGACGGGCTAGGCGATCGCGCATTGAAATCAGCCCCAAGGCGCGACAAGAGCTGCAGAGTATCCGTGCCCCTTACTTCTATAGCTATATCTTTGATGAGCTAGAGGCCGTGCTGGGCACCCAACTGGCTCGGGAAGGTAACTTTATTGTGGAAGCCAGCCTTGACCTCGATTTGCAAGCTGCTGCAGAACGGACCCTGCAGCAGGATATTGCCAGCAGCGGTCAGGCCCTGGGCTACAGTCAGGGGGCCGTGGTCAGCCTCGATAGCACCACGGGTGAAATTCGAGCCTTAGTGGGCGGGGCCGACTACCAAACCAGCCAGTTTAATCGGGCCACCCAGGCCCTGCGGCAACCGGGCTCCACATTTAAGGTATTCGCCTACGCCGCTGCCCTAGAGCAGGGGATTTCACCGGGGCAAGCCTTTGACTGCAACAGCTTTACCTGGCAGGGGCAAACCTTTGAGGGCTGTCGGTCGGGGGGCGCGCCCTTAGATATGTATTCCGGCATGGCCCTCTCAGAAAATGTGGTGGCGCTGCGCATTGCTGAACAGGTGGGACTAGATCAGGTGATTTCCATGGCCCGCCGCCTGGGCATCACGTCTGAACTGCGCCTGACGCCAGGACTGGTCCTAGGAGAAAGCGAAGTCACGCCCCTAGAGTTGACTGGAGCCTTTGGGGCGATCTCCAATAATGGCGTTTGGAATCCGCCCCATGGGGTCAAGCGGGTCCTGGATAGCAGCGACTGCACCGACCCCAATGACGCCAATAGCTGCCGGGTGATGTATGAATTTGGCCAGACGGGCGACACCCAACAGCAGGTGCTGGATGCCCAAATTGCCGGTCAATTGACGGGGCTCTTGCAAGGGGTGATCCAAAGCGGTACCGGGCGCGACGCTTTTCTCGGATTAGGGGAAGCGGGTAAAACCGGGACTACCAATGACAACCGCGACCTCTGGTTTGTGGGGTATGTCCCCAGCCGCAACCTGGTAACGGGGGTGTGGTTGGGCAATGACGACAATGCAGAGACGGGCGGTAGTAGTGGTCAAGCTGCCGCCCTATGGGGACGCTATATGGAGGCGGCCCCTTAACCGCCCGCAGCCCATTGCCAAACCCTTTCACCGCTTCCTCAACCATGGACTCCTCCAGCGATCGCCTCCGGTCCCTCATGGCTGCAGCCCAGATTCCTAGCTTTAGGGCTTTAGCGATCGCTGCGGGTGTCTCTACCGGAGCGATCGCGCGGCTGCGCCAGGGCAAATTAGCCACCATGCAATGGGCTACGGTACGTAAAATTGCCCTGGCCCTGGGGCTCTCCATGACTGGGCTGCAAGAGGCTCTAGAGGATGACAAATCCTCTGAATCGACCAACGCATCCGATCGCCTCACCACCCTAGAAACCGAATATGCCCGACTTCAGGCCCAACTGGCTAGCCAAGGGGAGCAGGTCCAGCAAGCTGTTAAACAAGAGGCCCTAAGCATTTTGGAACCCTGGTTATTGCAGTGGCCCACCGCCACCCACGCGGTGACTCAAAATCCTGATTTACCCGCAACGCGGTTGGTGCCTTTAGTGAAACCGGTGGAGGCGCTGCTAAGTCATTGGGGGATACAGGCGATCGCCGCTGTTGGCGCTGAAATCCCCTATGATCCGCAGGTTCATCAACTGATGGGGGGCACCGCTGCTCCGGGGGATCCAGTGCGGGTTCGCTACAGCGGCTATACCCAAGGAACACGGTTACTCCATCGGGCCAAAGTCAGCCCCCTCTAAATGCTGTCCGTTAGGCAGAACTCTACACAAGACTTGTATGGAAAGGGTTCTGGCCTGACGTTGTAAGGGGTAAAACCTCTAAATCGGTCCCTAGAGGAACTGATTATTGCCAGCTTCGCCCCTGTCGTCTTACCGTGCGCATTCTCGACCCAACCCGCATCTCCCTTTCGGGGGGTTTGGGGTAGTTAGGCCCCCATATCTGGGTGTTTGTGGGCCAGCCACCGATTCCGACATGGGCTCTTCTGTGGAACAAACATCTTGCAAACCCCTTTTCTAAAAAGCAATAGAACGACTTTTGCGTGAGGAATAACTTATTAAGGGGGGACGAATATTGAGAAACCGTCCTGACATTTGCGTAAAATGCAGCTTAAGGCGGCTGTCAACAATGGCCTCTTGATCAGACCATCTGTCTATTTAACTGTGTCAACACCTGCCTAGCCACGACTGAGGTCAGCTTTCAGAGGAGAGCACGATGGGAACCT
>JBHJIP010000185.1:0-16080 GCA_050043365.1 Leptolyngbyaceae cyanobacterium | reverse complement strand
CAGTAAAAGTCCACCTAAGGCCTATGCTTCTCAACGAAAACGGCTTGCTTTAGAGCAGCGCATAGAGTTCAACAAGGTGATCAGATTCTCATGGTGAGACTGACTAAGATGCTGAAAAGTTTTCTGCACCACTAAGGTTCTAGATGACAGAGAAGATAGTTGGCCATTGCCTGGAAAGCTTAATTTAGATGGATTTGTATACGAGAAACTCAGCAAAGATGCTCCAGCCACAGGAGACAAACGTCTCTTTTGGCTAAGATTGCAAGGCCAAGATGCATTTTCACCACAATCTTATGAACAATTAGCTCAAATCCTGAGGGCCAGTGGGCATAGTCAGTCTGCAATTGAGATTTTGATTGGCGAACAATATGACCTTATCCGTCATGGAGATTTGCCTTGTTTCAAGAAGGTGTTGAATTGGTTCCTGGGTCTCTTTATTTCTTATGGTTATCAACCACACAAAGCTTTATATTGGTCCTTTGGAATTATTGTGCTAGGAGCCATTTTTTTCTACCTAGGCCATTCCCAATCACCGTCCCTAATCAGTGCATCTAATGTGGATCTGTTTTGGATTACACCAAACACCCGGCCATCCACGCCTTCAGTTACCCCTTCTACTGATGAACCAACTGTCCTGTTGATGCCCTCAGTCATTCCTTCTGCTAGTACATCAACTGTCCTGTCGACACCTTTAGCCATTCCTTCTGCTAGTACATCGACTGTTCTGTCTACGCCTTCAGTCATCCCTCTTGCTACCACACCAACTGTCCTATCGACGCCTTCAGTCATTCCTTCTACTAATACACCAACTGTTCTGTCGACACCTTCAGTTACCTCTTCCACAAGTACATCAATAGACTTGCAATACACGATTTCAGATGACTACCCAGTTTTCAATGCTTTGGTCTATTCAATAGATGTCTTTATTCCCATCGTTGATCTTCATCAGCAGAGTTACTGGTTACCTAACGCTAATCGGGGAGCTGATGTAGTATTCAGCTTTAAATGGGGAGCTTTTTTGCGCTGGTATTTCTGGTTTCACATAGCCTCAGGCTGGTTTTTTTCATCTCTTTGGATTGCAGGTTTTACTGGTCTTGTTCGCAATCTAGATTGAGCCTTAATTCAATATTTTTAGCTGCCTATCCAAGCTCCATTTTGACTCTCAACAAATATCTTAGAGTCCAAATAGAAAGAAATTAACAACAGATGCAAGAAAACTGCTGTAATTTCCATCCGCCAATCCTTATTTACAAAACCCAACACCTCCACAAACGTGCAGGCAGGGTGAATCTCAGAAAAGAACTCCCCATGGGCTTTTGCGGCTTCTTCCCATCTAGAAATATCCGTGAGCATAATTCGGGTGCGAATCACGTCACTAATCTCACCCCCCGCTTCCTGAATTGCCCGTTGAATAATCTCTAAACAGCAGCGGGTTTGACCATAGACATCGCCCACACAAGCCGTCGAACCATCTGTGGCGATCGCCGCCGTTCCAGCCACGGCAATGACATTGCCAATCCGTGATGCCCTCGAAAACCCAATCGGCTTCTCCATCGGCGAGCCGGAGGAAACATTTTGTCTGGTCATAGGAGCGTCAGTTTACAGTAGGTTCAACCCAGCAGGACGTTACGCCATAAATACGGCTAGTGGTCCGTCAAGACTAAATTTTAGGGCTACCCTTTTCTAGAAGCTTTACAGGTTGAGCTTTTCGGAAACTGCTTACCCTAATTCCTAGAGTTGACGCTGCACTAGTCAATCCTGTCAAAAACGGCTTGGATTTTTTGGGCTACAAAACTTATGCAATAGCCATCCAATCCCCACTCCTGGAAGACATCCCAGCCACATTATAAAAGCTATTTCGACTTCCCAAACAGTTGTTCGATGAAGTGTGTAGTAATAGATGGCAATCAATGAAGTATTGCTAGCAAAAAGCCCACCAATAAAACCAGATGCAATCGGCTTAGGGCAAATCAACATGCCTCCAACAATACCGCCAATTGTTGCACAGGCAAATGCGGCAGGCCAAGAAAAATAAACATCAATCAAAAAGCCGTTTATCATGAGCGGCGGTGCCGTGCAAAGAGAAATAAAGAACAAGACACCTGCCATCAGCTTGTCTAAATATTCACTCGAAAAAATATCTAACAAGTTACCTATTATAACTATCCCACCGATCGTGCTCAGCACGCATCCAACAACTAGCCAAATAGCGTAAAATGATGAGTCTGCATTGTTCTGGGCCATTGCAATACCAAGCACTGAGGCTCCTAAACCCAAAAACCACCTCTGCAGAGATATCAATTTTGAGCGCTTTACATGGACTTTTATATAGAGATCTCCTGCACGATCCATTGTTTTTTTGCCCTGTCCCTGGAGCCGGAGGCGAGTGTTATTTTGAACACCTGCCGGAACTTCTACTAATATTTTCTTGCCTTCAAAATTTTCAATTGTTCGCCTAGTCCCATACCAGGCCAGTAATGGATGCAGGTGAAGCTGTAGCGTTACATCTAGGTCTTCTGACATATTTTCAAATCAACCCTAATCTCACGATCTAAATTTTGACTAAATTGACGATAATTTCACAACAGAATATTGCTTATTCTTTTCAAGAACCTATACCTGAAAGATTAGACAATTGCTGCAATGACTTCCATGAAATAGAGAACACACATAACTCAAATATTTAACGATCAGCTGACAATCTTCGGAACCCATCCCTTGCGAGATCTTTTTGCCAGATCTCTATGATGGTGTTGAATTCTGATTTGGTGTTAGTTGCAGATACAACCCCGGCACCACCAGCAACGCAATCACCGTTGCCGACAACAACCCAAAAACGATCGCCATACAGAGCGGGAACCACTGGGCATCGCTCAACGCCAGCGGAAGCAGGCCAATGATGGTGGTGATCGAGGTGGTCAGGATGGGGCGGAGGCGATCACTCGCCCCTGCCGCTGCCGCATGGCGTACATCCAACCCCTGCCGCCGCCGCTCATTCATCGTCTCCACCATGACGATCGCGTCATTCACCACAATTCCCACCAGGGCAATCACCCCAATCATCGCCGGGAACGAGAAGGAGAGGCCCAACACAAAGAAGCCAATCAGCGTGCCAATTAAGGCAAAGGGAATGGTGAGGATGATGATCAGCGGCTGGGTGTAAGAGCCAAACTGCAGCACCAGCACCGCAAACACCAAGAAAATCGCCACGATCAGCATCTGACCCGCCGAACCAAAGGTTTCACTGCTGGTGTCGGCATCGCCGCCAAACCGGTAGGTGTAGTTGCGAGGCCAGCGATCAGCATTGTCTGCATCCCCTGGGTCGTATTGCAGCTCCGCCAGCTTCGGCGTCAGCTCCGCCAAGATCTGCGTATCGTAAAAGTCCTCACCGGGAATCACCTTAGCCAACACCGTCACACTACGCTGGGTGTTGCGGTGGGTAATCGCCAAGGGCACGGCCCCTTGCACCTCTTCCACCAGGGCTGCTGGGGGCAGGACTTCTCCAGAGGGGGTGATAAACCGCAGGGTGGCAAACTCATCCAGACGGGAGGGGCCACCGATGCGCCCCTGCTGGGAGGGCCAGCGGGTGCTGAGGCGAATTTCCAGATCCTCTTCACCGCTGCCTACCGAGAAGTCACCGACATCGTTGTCGATCATCATGTAGCGACCCTGGGTGGCTAAATCCTCCTGGCTGATGCCGTAGAAATTCAGGGCTTCGCGCTTGGGCACCAGCTTGTAGTCTTCCCGCAAGTTGCCCAGATCGTCCCGCACATCCATGGTGCCAGGAATCTCCCGCAGGAGTTGCTGCACCTGGCTGGAGAGTTCCCGCAGAGTCTGCAGATCATCCCCAAAAATCTCCACCTGGATGGGGTCATCGCCCCCACCGGCGACGGGGTAAGCAGCACTCAAAACCGCGCCGGGATAATCGCGAATAATGTCTTGTTCCAGGCTGAACCTAAGTTCTCGCACATAGTCAAAGGAGTTCTGGGCCCGCTGTTTTTTATCCACAAACACCGCTGATAGACCGACAAAATAGTCGGCGTTTCCTGGCTTGATTTCGCTGGAGGCCACCAGATTGCTGCGTTGCCCCACCAGCTTGATCACGCTCTCAATCACGGGCTGGCCATTGGGGTCGCTGTAAGTGCGGAGCACTTCACCGATGCGATCGGCCACCTCTTGGGAGGTTTCTAGGGTGGCGGCAGGGGGCAGCTCCACATTCAAACTGAGCTTGTTGTCATCGGTGACGGCAAACAGGGAACTGGGCAACTGGCTGAACAAAATCACCGCACAGACAAACAGCCCGATCGCCCCAGCGGTCCAAAGGCGGGCCACATGGCGATTGGGCACCGTCATCCGCAAACTCCAGTGGGAAAACCGCTCAGAAACCACCTCTGTAAGGCGATCCACATAGGTCTTAGACTCGTCGCCGCCCCCCTGGTTACCCAGCAGATATTTCGATAAGGGCACCACGGCCAATAGGGCCAACCCGTAGCTCATCACCAAACAGATGATCGCGCTAATCGGAATCAGGCGGATAAATTTGCCCAGGGTGCCGGAAATGGCCATCAAGGGGGCCATGGCCAGAATGGTGGTGAGCTGACCGGTAAAGGCTGGGGAGGCATAGGTTTGCACCGTGGCGATCGCCGCCTTCGGAAAGCTCAGCCCCTGCACAAAAATGCCGTCGTGCAGTCCTTCCAGCATCAGGATGAAGACATCCACCAACAGCCCCAGGGCCAAAATCATGCCCACGGTCACCATGGTGTTCATGGTGTAGCCGAACATCCACAGCACAAAGATCGCCCCCGCAAAGGTGAGGGGGATGGCTAAACCAGCGATCAGCGCCTCGCGCCAGGTGAGGGCCACGAACAACACCGCAAACACCAACAACGACGCCTGCAGCACATTACTGCCCAGGCTGATTAAGTCCCCGCGAATGGTGGTAGCGTCATTGTTCAGCACCCGATAGTCCATGCCAAAGGGCCAGATATTTGGGTCCTGACGGGCCTCCTCCATGTCGGTGAGCACATCTTCGATGACCTGAATGGTGTCGCTGCCCGCCACCTTCACCACTTCTAGGTTGATGGTGGGGCTAAATTCAGCGCCTTCCCAGCTTAAAAAGGCCCGCTGGGTTTCTCGCTCTAGGCCCTTGTAAACATCGGCCACTTCAGAGAGCAGCACCACCCGGTTATCATCCAGACGGGTAACCGGCAAACTCTCTAAGTCTGCTAAGGTGCGAAACCGTCCATAGAGACGGACTTGTGCCCCAAAATCGTCATCCCGCACCCGATCCCAAGAGCGATCGATGTTGCCACCCTGGATGGCGTTGCGCACTTGGGTGGCGGAAATCCCCAGGGTGGTCAACCGACTGGGAATCATCTGCACATGGACAACCTCATCCCGCTGGCCGCCGAGGTTCACCTCTCGCACGTTTTTGACCGATTCCAGTCGCTCTTGCAGATCTTCAGCAGCCTGACTGAGCAGAACAATATCGAGGTCCTCGCCACTCAGGGCCAGGGTGAGGACAGGGGAGTCCTGCTGGGACAACTGCTCAAAGGCGGGCTTTTCGCGACCAGTGGACTCTTCTGGCAGCTCTGATTCGGCATCGTCCACCTTGCCCCGCAGTTCTTGGATTGACTCGGCGACGGGGGCCTCGGCTTTGAAGGCCACATTAATGATCGAGAAGGAGTTAAAGGTGGCGCTGGTGAAATCATCCAGCCCTTGCAGGCTTTTAATTTCCTCCTCCAGCTTGTCCGTCACCTGATTTTCTAGGGTCTCGGCATCGGTGCCACCCCAAGGGGTGGTGATCAAGGCGCGGGCGATTTTAATTTCGGGGTCGCCCTCTTTCACCATGGAGAAATACCCCATGAAGCCTCCCATCAGCAACATGAAGCAGAGGAGGATGGCAAAGATCTGACGGGTAAAGAAAAACTCCATCCAGGCGGGGGGCTGGCCCGTGGTGGGAGGGGCGGATTCTATTTCTGGTGGCAGAGATCGCTCGTCGACGTTCATAGCCCTTGGTCCTGACTAACGATTTCTACTGGGGTGCCGTCTACCAAGCGGTTTTGCCCGGCGACCACCACCTGCTCACCGGGTTCCACCCCGGCTAAGATTTCAATCCCATCGAGCCCTTCAATACCGGGGGTGACCCGCCGCCGCTGGGCCGTGCCGTCGGCTTCATTTACGACAAAGGCATAGGCTTGCTGATCGCGGGTGAGGAGGGCGCCCAGGGGCAACACCACTGCATCCTCGCGGGTGGCGACTTCGATCCACACATAGACGCGGCCCCCAACCCGGAGATTGCGCACCTGCTCTAGGTTGCGAATGCTAATTTCGGTGCCGCGACTGCCTGGCGTTTGCGAGGGGCTGACCGCAAACACCTGCCCGGCACTGCCCCGCTGTCGAGCAATATCCAGCAAACTCTGGACGTTGGCCCCCGCCGCCTGGGCGGCACTGACCTCTTCTTCTAAGACCACATAGGCCCGCTGACCGGGACGAATTTCTGCCGCTTGACTGGCCTGGAGTTCAAGCTCGACCTCAAAGGAGCTGGGGTCCACCACTACAATCGGGGCGGTTTCAATCAGATTCTGAGTGCTGCTGCTATTCAGATATTGGGTGCTCCAATATTCCCCCTCGCGAATGTTGATGTAGGCCACCACCCCATCGATGGGGGAGACCAACTGCGTATCTTCTAGGTCGATCGCAGCCTGGTTTAATCGCGCATTAGAAGCCCCCACCGAAGCATCGGCAGAGCTGATCCCTTCTCGGGCCGATCGCACATCCTGTTGGGCGGTCTTGAGGGAGGCTTCGGCTTGGTCAACCCGGTTGCGGTAAGAATCGCGATCGCTCTCAGAGACCGCCCCTTCGGTAAAGAGTTCTTCATAGCGCTGCAGCTCCGTTTCGGCCAGGGCCAGGTCCGATTCAGCCCGCTCTAAACTGGCCTGAGCCTGTAAGAGGCTGGCCTCGGACTGGCTGAATTGATTTTCAGAAACGCGAATATCCGATTCAGCGGTTTCAATGCTGGAGAGCTGACGACGGGCGTCAATGGTGGCCAGGAGCTGCCCCCGAGAAACAAAGTCCCCTTCCCGCAGCTCGACCCCATCAATCTTGGCCACGAAGGTAATGTCGCCGCTGGCCTGAAAGTTGAGGATTCGTCGCCGCACCGGCCAGACGGCCCCTTCATCAAACACCCAGCCTTGGGCCTGGCCCGTTTCTGCGGTCACGACCTGCACGGGTAAGCGAGCCTGATCAAGGTCTTGGTCTGCAGCATCTTCAGAGGCTCTGTTGGTCACATATCGAACCGCTCGCCAGCCCACAAACCCTGAGACCACCACCATTACCAGGATTAGTGCGGGCCATTGGGACTTGTTGGACTTTCCCCAACCGGCCAGGAGACCAGGACGAGAGGATTTTGCTGGGGTGGGTGGGCTCTGAGCTTCTGAAGCTTCATCTGTTGTATCCGAGTCATCAGATTGCGACTGGGCGCTGAGAGGGTCAGCAGTCATAGCAATTAGGCCTTTTGCAGAAGTCCATCAATCAATGTCGAAGAGAAGCACAAGCACGATTTCCAATGATTTTAGGAGGCTTGTTAAAGGGTTAGGGCAGTGTTTAAGACGTCATCAATGTTCCAATTTCCATGAGTACGATGGCAACATTAGCGACGTCCGTCAATAAACCGACGAGGCGGCTTCCTGCTATTCGGTTTCAGGATTTTCGGTGAAGGCCCATCGCAGCATTGGGGGGGCCACAAAAGTTGTTGCAATCACCATGAGCACGATGGCAACGTTGGTCGAACCCGTCAATGCCCCAACCGATGCCCCTAGGCCCGCAAACACCAGCCCCACTTCTCCCCTGGGGACCATGCCGGTGCCGATCGCAAGACGATTTACCCTAGCGCTTGTGCGTAGGCAATAACCCGCCGCGATCTTGCCCGCGATCGCAACCACAATCAGGAATAGGGCAATTACAAGCCCCTGCCTGCTGTCAGCATGGGTGAGATCGAGCGCCGTCAGGTCGGTTTTAGCACCAATGGTGACGAAAAATATCGTGGTAAATAGCGCCACCAGCGGGTCACAGGCTTTTTCCAGCGCTTTCGTCTTTGAGGTTTTCCCTAAGACGATACCGGCAGCAAAACAGCCCAGGATTCCTTCTAAGCCAATCGCACTAGCCAGCATCGACATAATTGACAGAAAGAGAATCGCACCCACAAAGAAGCTGTAGGGATTCTTGAAGCGGTCCAAAAAGTTGATATACCGAGCCCCAAAAAACTTATTCAGGGCAATGGCTGCGAGAACAAAAAGTGTGGCGCTGACGATGGTGCCGAATACGCTCGATACTTCGACCGTGCCATGCTCAGCAATGCCAATGGCGATCGCCAGAATGGCAATCCCTAAAATGTCGTCTAGCACCGCTGCACCGAGGATGATTTGCCCTTCCTGGGTTTTTAAGACCCCCATATCCTGCATGATGCGGGAGGTAATGCCGATACTGGTTGCCGTGAGTGCCGCCGCTGCAAATAGAGCCGGAATCGTGGGTAGATGAAAGAGTACAATACAACCCCCAAAACCCAAAATAAAGGGAAGGAAAACCCCGGCCACCGCCACCGTTGCCGCCTGCGGCCCGACTTTAATCAACTCATCTAAATCGGCCTCTAGGCCAATCTTAAACAGCAGTACCGCTACGCCCGAGGCCGCATAATCGTTGAGCAGGATATTGACCGGGCCAGCAAAGATACCTTGAACCATGGCAGTATCTCCACCAGACAGCCATTGCACCGCGGTAATGGCCCAGTCGGCGGTAGAGCCCTCGCCCAAGATTAAGAGGTGAATCCCGGAGACGCCTAGAATGAAACCCGCAATCAACTCTCCGAGCACCGAAGGCAGGCCAAAGCGGTTGGCAATTTCACCCAAAAGTTGGGCAAACGTGAAAATGACAATGGTGACCAGCGTAATTGCAAAAGCAAGCGCTTTGCCATAGGTTTCACCCTCACCCACAGCAGCAATTAAGGTGAGCGGATCTAAAAAATGAGTGAGCGAATGGTCGACAAAAGACAAAAACATGGTCACAGTTCACCAGCAAATTAACGACAGTCACAGAGCCGCAATGAGTTGCGGCTGAACAAACCAGATTGGGGCTAATCAGGCCAGATTGGTCGTAATGAATTAAGTGCTGCTTTAATCCACTGGAAACGTTTGGGATTCTTGCAAGTCAGCCTTTTGTGAAAAGAGGGTTTGGAGGATTCCTGCTGACAGCCCAGGATGGGGAACGCTATCAGCAAAAATGAACATGAGCACTATGGCCAGAACCAGCCGTTCAACCTTGATTTTGAGTCTGAACATATCCTTGATGCCTCATTAAGCATGACAATCTGTTATCGCTAAAGCTGTCTAACCACGAATGGGATTGACGCCTTTATGCGACTTCAAAATGCGGGTTGTGAAATTGGACTGAGCCGTATTCAGTGATCGCTATTGGTGGCATCACTGAGCGACTGTTTGAGGTCGGGCTTAGTCAGTGGCGAATCCCACCCCTTTTTGCTGAGCAACCGTTAATAAGCCACTTGAGGGCGATGGGTTTTGACGGTGGCCCTGAATAGCTCTCATCAGAATATTTCTCCACCAAAACTGCAAAAGCGAGCAGGTTGAGCTTCACTCAACTAAAATATGAGTGAAGCTCATGTATTCAGAATATGAGTTAAGCTCATGTTTGTCAATGAAGATTGATTCAATGGCTGAAAAACCTTCAATAGCGTCCCTTCGCAGATGGCGAAAACCCAAGCAGGCCCGCAGTTTGGCACGGGTGAATCGAATTTTGGATGTGGCGGAGGCAATCTTTATCGAACAGGGCTATGCGGCTGCGACCACAAAGGAGATTGCGGCAAAAGCCCAGGTGCCGATCGGTTCGCTATATCAGTTTTTCCCTGATAAGGCGGCCATCTTGCAGGCGCTAGCGGAGCGCTATACCGATTTGCTTGATCAATATTTGCAGGGGTTTAACACGGTCGAGATGCTCCAGCTTCCCCTTGCAGAGTACGTGAAGCGTTTAATTGAAGGAATTGATGCGTTTTTTACGGAATATTCTGGCTATCGCGCCACGTTTCTAGAAATCACCACCAGCATGCCGGAAATTGATGAAGCAGGCGATAACGTTTTGATTCAGACCTTTGAGTCGATTTTGCCAAAACTGAACGATGCTCTCAGCGCAGAAGATATTGAGGCGATCGCCTTTGTTTTGGTTAAAGCGATCGGCCATTTGCAATGGATTTCGTCAGGGCAACCCCTTGAGTTCCGCCGTCGCCTGGTCGCTGAGACCCAACGGCTAGCGCTAAATTATCTGGAAAGCTATTCTGCGCGCTCAAGAGATACAGGGTGACCGGGCTGCTCGTAACGCTTGGCGAACATAGGAGTCCCCCCCTGCGCTTGTATGTTTCCCCGGCATCAGCAATCGTTCTGAACTTAGGCGCTTACGGACTCGGTTGAATCTTCTTTTGGGCAACAGCCTGGACGATAAAAACCAAGGGCAAGCCCACAAAGAAGGTTACGGTCCAGCCGAAAGGATGAATCAACGCGCCTCCGATAGCAAGCAGCGCCACCAACGGTTCAGCATAGCTCTCTTGGCGAACTTTCCGAATCGTCTGGTCAGACAGCTCTGGATCAACGAGCCGTCGGTTTTGGGTGGCATAGATCCAGGCGGCGGTGGCAAAGATGCCCACGCCTCCCACTGACAAGCTGTAGAACACTTGAATCGCAGAAACACTGTCGTAGAAATTGAGCAGGTCATTGGCGTAGGGCAAGAAAACCACAAATAGTAGAGACAGCAACACCAACCACAGGTGAATCGAATCCGTTTGTTTGTAGTGCTTAAACTGATGCAGATGGGACGTCCAATAGAAGGAGATCGCGATGAAGGTGAAAATGTATGACCCAAATGACGGTAACTGTTCTTTCAGAAAGCCTGTGAATTCCTGAGCGGTCATTTCTTTTAAAGGCAGCGGATCGAACGTCAGGGCCATCAGGGTCATGGCTACGGCAAAAATCAGATCACTCAGGCGGGCTAGACGTTGCAGTTCCATAAATACCCAGCACATCAATAGTCTTCAATACCCCAAAATTTTGCCTTATTCGAGGTGCCAATCAATCATGGTGTTTTGCAAAGACAATTGCCGCGAAGGTGACTAATACCGTTGACTATCGTCGCGGTTGGCTATGGCGCTGGGAAAGATAGCTGCCGATCAAAATAGCAATCAACACTGAAGAATACATCTGACCGAAGATGGCTTCTAGGTTGGTCAGTACCTGGGCCACTTCGCTCAAGGGCACAATGTCACCGTATCCCAAGGTGGTGAGGGTGGTGAAACTAAAGTGAATTGTCCGCAGATAAGACTCCTGCTGAATCAAGGGTTGGGAAAAGGCGGAGGGATCTAAGGTATCCACCATTCCGTATAGCAAGGACCAAACAAAGCCGATTAAAAAATAGACGCTGATGCCACCCCGAACGATATCGAGGGTGACGTTGGGGGTGGTAAAAACATCTCGCCCAATCCAATACACCGCCCCAGCCAAATAGATGACAAAAATCGCCTGAGAGGTGAGGGCAAAAACGACGTTAAAGGCTGGGACCCAATTGAGACTAGAGCTGACTTCTAGGCCAAAGGCTAGGCAGGCGATCGCGCTGTAAGCGGTCATCAGCGGTCTGGGCAGGGCAAAGCTGCGAATAATCACAATGATGGTGTAGAGCAGCATGGAAACCGAAAATAGACCGCCTAACCCCGCCCTTAAAAACGGAGCGGTCAAGAAGATAACGATTAAAACGATTAAGAGCTGTCGATATTTATGGGCCGAAGATTTACCTGGAAAATACATTGGTGGTGAGACTGAGCACGACATTGGCCATGACCTTACCGCAGCCCCAACCGATGGATTGCCTAGCCTGAGTTGTCCATAAACTTTAATCACTAAAGATGATGCGTAACCTGCTGCAAGCAATGGGTCAAAACTGGCGACACAACCTACAGCGAAGACATCCTTTTTCTATTTTCATCACCCTGGCTTCGCTGAGTCTGTCGCTCTTTGGTATGTGCAGACATCTTGACACCGCCAATCGCATCTCTGACAGTGACCCAAGGCCAGCAAAAACGGTCAATGGCGACATAATTGGGCAACCAAGAGTGCTACCAGACCTCCATAGTTCAACGGCAGAAAGTGTTTCAGAGTCCCGGACGGTGACGGTTACCGGCGATGAGGATGGGGTCGTTTATTTATGGGATGACAGCAGCGATAGATCCATTGCGGTCCTCAAAGGCCATAGTGAAAAGATTTTGAGTGCTAACTTTAATGGTGATGGCACCCGTTTGGTGACAACTTCAACTGACAACACCGCGAGACTGTGGGATTTAAACCATAACGAGCTAATTGCGGTATTCCAGGGACATGTCTCATGGGTTTTAAGTGCAGCCTTCAGCCCCGATGAGAAGCAAATCGTAACAGCTTCATCAGATTGTACAGCCCGAGTGTGGGATGCAAGCAGCGGAGAGCTGGTGGCGATATTGCAGGATCATAGTCACTGGCTTTTGTCTGCAAAGTTCAGCGATAATACAACTCAAGTGAGCGCCACCTTACTTGACGGTAGTGAAAGAACTTGGAGCTTAGAGAATAGTGAACGGTGGCAGGCTGAAGTAGAACCACAATCTCGCTGCAAAATACTTGATCCTTCTTTGGACTGAACTTAGCCAATACAAGATTTAGGACATTTTCGCCGGGAACCTCGCTGAGGTTCCCGGCGAAAATTATGCCGCTTGTCTCACGTCATTCTCCCCAGCCAGGTATTCATTGAACCGATCTACTGCGCTATCAAGCTATAAAAATCAGAGAAATGAACAGCACCCCAAAAACAAAAAACCGCCGAAACACATTGGTTTCGGCAGCTCAAGTTAAAGCGCGCCCTCGAGGACTCGAACCCCGGACATCAGGTTTTGGAGACCTGCGTTCTACCAACTGAACTAAGAGCGCATGGGGGGCAGTGCCCCAATCGATTAATTATCGTAGCACGGGCTTGGAGCCTAATAAGCCCTATATGGGGCGATCAAATCGCTGCTTCAGGCGGGTTGCTTTACCAATGCGATCGCGTAAGTAATAGAGCTTGGCCCGCCGTGCTTTACCCCGACGCAGGACCTTAATGTTGGCAACCCGTGGGGCATGTAGCAGAAACACCCGCTCAACACCAACCCCTTGGAAAATGCGACGAACAGTAATAGATTCGTTGATACCGCCATTGCGCATCGCAATCACAGTGCCCTCATAGGGCTGAACCCGTTCTTTCCCACCCTCTTGGATGCGAACGCCCACTCGGACGGTATCACCCACGTAGATGTCAGGCAGATCAGTCTTTAAATGTGCCGCTTCTACTGAGCGGATTGCTTCCTGAACATTCATGTATTTACGAAAAGCGAACAGTCTTTAATCCTACAGCAAACCCATCAATGCAGTCTAGAAGGAATTTAGAGGGATAGGCAGCAGTTAAAACAATTGCGCTTACTTGCAATGCCCCTCTACAGAGACTGAGCATTGAAAGAACAAGTCAATAGCGCTTAACTCTGCTGCCTTAAATACCTTCAATATCGTGTCTAGTGGCAAGGGCAAACGTAAAAATCGGTTAATTTTGGACAGTCCTAGGGGGCATATCGCCCTATCGTCTAGGCTGTCGTTATCCGCCTGTCACGGTTATGCAACTGTCTCCCCAGGAGAAAGATAAATTACTGATCTTCACCGCAGGCCTTTTGGCAGAGCGGCGCAAGGCTAAAGGACTGAAGCTCAACTACCCAGAAACGGTAGCCTATATTTCCGCAGCGATTCTTGAAGGCGCTCGAGAGGGACGCACGGTTGCGGACCTCATGTCCTACGGTACAACGCTGCTTACCCGAGACGAAGTCATGGAAGGCATTCCTGAAATGGTGGATGAGGTCCAGGTGGAGGCTACCTTCCCTGATGGAACCAAATTGGTGACAGTTCATAACCCGATACCTTGAGGAGGCTGGACCTTGCCCTGTAACGTTGCTCCCTAGCCCGAGCAGCGCTGCTGCTTTCGACTCCGTTCTTCAACATCGTCCTAATAAGTGGTAGATCGGCATGTAGCCCTTCCCTTTAATCAACACTTCCCCCCAAGGCTCAAATTGGAACTCATCCTTAAGTTCTTGGTAAGTAGCCCCAGTGACCTGGATCTTGCCAGGTATCCCTTGGGATTCCATGCGGCTAGCAACATTAACGGTGTCGCCCCACAGGTCGTAGCTAAATTTCTTGATGCCGATTACCCCAGCCACAACAGAACCGGTGTTCACACCAATGCGGAGCCTTAGAGGTTGACCATCTGGGCGCTGAAATCTTTGAATGACAGCCTGCATTTCTAGAGCCATCTCAACCACAGCTCTGGCATGGTTGTCAGTGGGAATCGGTAACCCCCCAACTACCATGTAGGCATCGCCAATCGTCTTGATTTTTTCCAATCCATACTTTTCAGCTAGGCGATCGAAAGCAGAAAAAATTTGGTTGAGCATGTCCACCAGTTCCAAAGGCCTCATGACTGTAGCCATTGTCGTAAAGTCAACAATGTCAGCAAATAAAACAGTTGCCTTTTCAAAGCGTTCAGCCAGTGAGCCTTGAAACTGTTTGAGTTGAGTCACGATCGCCTGGGGCAGAATATTCAGCAGTAGCTGTTCTGATTTCTGCTGCTCTCGTCTCAGAGCTTCCTCCATCTCTTGGCGTTCTTGGATCTCGGTTTCTAAAAGCTGATTCTTTTCCTGGAGCTTGCTTGTTTGTCGATGCAGTGTGCGCTGGAGGGTCGCTAGCAGGGGCGAAGGACTAGAAGCAGATAGCGCTCTTTGTGCTTGAGCTTGAAATCGACGATAAACCCGGTCATGGGTGAGATGGGTTTGAAGTCGTGCAACCAATTCTTCTGGCCAAATTGGTTGAGGTAAAAAGTCAATGGCGCCTGCAGCAAAGGCTTTGAGGCAATCGTTCTTAGGCTCTGGTGGACCTGTGAATATCACCAAGGTACTGGCAGTGGCCGGATCTGCCTTGAGCTGTGTACATAAATCAAAACCACTGCCCTCGGGCAACTGCGTGGATATCAACAGTACATCAGGCTTACTGGCCTGTACCACCTGTAGTACATTTTGCTCGCTTGAGAGGCTGCGGACGGTATAGCCAATGGCTGCTAAAGCCTGGTGCAGTTGCCTTTGGTCAGCCAGATCGGCAGTGGCAATCAAAATATCGCCAACTGGGGCGCTTTTGGCATTCGCAGTCATAGTACTGGCTGGGCGTAAACCGTTGATGCCGGCCACCCTAAATGGGCTGGAAAAGTGATGGTGGCGTTGAGAAAATGGGAATTGAGCAATGGTGTGATCTGTCCCGAGATGGGTCATGGCGTTTCACCCTGTATCCGAATGACCGTGGGGGCATGATTACAAACGCTTCGTTAGATGCCGCCTTACCTGGGCTTTATCCCACTAAAGTCTGATGCCCCTGTGGATCTTGTACGGCGCTGTTGCTGCTAATCCGGGACGTTATTGGAATTTAGAGGCTGAGGCGGCAGTCCCTCAAATCATCAGAAAAGGGTTATGAGATTCTATTGACGCAAAAACCCCTGGCACCATTGCTTACATCAGCAATGGTGCCAGGGGTTCAAAGACGCCCTAAGACATCAGGTTATTGAGAGGGTGTTTGAAAGGTTCTTGGGACTTCCTTTAGCGACATGGATTACCCAGAAGAGTGACGATAGCATCAGGGTTCTGGCCATCCTACTGATGGGCGCCGGTATCGTTCAAAACCGGCTTACCCCCTTTTCAAACACCCTGTGAGGTGAGTTGGATTACTTCTTCTATCTAGCCTTAGTAATCAAAATCCCCCATGCCCGCACCCGCACCCGCCGCATCCTTCGGCTCAGGCTTGTCGACCACAATGCACTCCGTGGTCAACACCATGCCCGCAATCGATGCCGCATTCTGCAACGCCGAACGAGTCACCTTCGCCGGGTCCACAATCCCAGCCCCCAACATGTCCACAAAGCTGCCATCCGCCGCGTTGTAGCCCA